>JADZCJ010000135.1 GCA_020851635.1 Anaerolineae bacterium | reverse complement strand
TTCGGGTTGGGTCAAATTGGGATCGTGTGCGGCGGCAACGACGCGTTCCCGCAGGTCAGTGGAATAAGCACTCATAGATCTCAATGTACCACAATTATCCCTTAAACGAAACAGGAATTCGCTCTAGTCACGAGAATCGTTTGCTTTATTCGCGGCGGGGATCAAGGATCGTTTCGGAAACACATAGGGGGTCTGTTCGTCTTGGCGATATTCTTCAAATTGATGCAGGCAGAGGGAAATGCGATTGAGCCAGAGTAACCGCGGGACACCGTCAGGATGCGTCAAAAAGAGATAGGCGACGGTCCCGCCTGCTAGCGCCAGCCCTGCATCGAACCAACGTTGTCTGAGAAAATGCATTTGATGGTCCCCGATTCGAGTTTCGGGTCCGAGGCAGTTCATGCTATTAACATGTCAGCGATGCAGTTGACGATATTGCGAGCAGAGGGGCGATCATAGTTCGAGAGGACAATCACGATGTAACCAAGATCATACATCAAGGCAAACGCGTCTCCGCCCAGGGCGCGCCCACCATGACCGACAACATGCCCATGCTTGCCATCGTCAATAATGTGAAACCCATAGCCATAACTCACACCCGGTTGTTCTGCCGATGCGTGAGCTGTCATACACAGGTTTGTATGAAAAGGGTCTAGCAAGCGTCCTGTCCGGAGCGCCCTGAAAAAGAAATAAAGATCTTGCACCGTGGAAAAACAGTGCTCGGAAGGACTGCCCTTGACCGCATAGATAAAGTGATTGCTGCGAAGCTGACCATCCACCGGCCCGAACCAATTTTCGCGCGTATAGCCGACCGCGCAATTTTCGATGGGCAGGTCCATCTCGTAAAAATCGGTATTTTTCATGCCCGCCCTTTGAAAAATCTCGCGCCGCATGTATTCATAATAGCTGATACCCATAACCTGCTCAATCAAGACCCCAAGCACAACATAGCCCGCATTACCATAGTGATGGCGTGTTCCGGGCGCGAATTGGAGAGGTGTTTTGGCGAATAACTCGAGATAGCCGGCTACCGTGCGCAAGTCAGAGCGCGCCGCGCGATAAGAGTCATTCCAATATCGGTCAAAACCTGCGGTATGCGTCAAGAGCTGGTGAATGGTGATTTGGTCCGCGTACGGCAAATCGGGGTTATGTTCCGCGATCGGGGTATGAAGGTCGAACTTGCCTTCTGACACCAGACGCATTACAGCGGTTGCTGTGAGCATCTTGGTGACGGAAGCAATATTGAATTTGGTGTCGAGCCGATTACGCATCACTTTTGGATGAATCGCGTAACCGCGTGCCGTTTCAAGAATCGGCTGATCATTATGGCTGATAAGGACGGTTCCCGAGAATAGGTCCGCCGCTTCCTGCTCATCCAGCAAGAGTCCTACCCTTGCGACTAAATCGGTATCAGTCAAGGATCTCTCCGTTATTGAGTGTAAAGCGTTCTCACAGTAATAACCTTGTGGAGTAAAACACAGGAATTGAAAAAAAAGGACAAGCCGCGACAATTTGTTCGCTCGGCTTGTCCTCTATTGTTACAGGGTTTTGAGCTTGATGACTCGACGACTCAGCGCCAACAACAAGCTGACCAGAGCCATTGGCATGCCCGCGGTTTGCTCCAGGTTCCGCCGGTGACCGGCAATGTCATTGCCTGCACCTTGACCGGAATCCGTTGCGATTCGATCAAGTTCCCTGCGTCACCCGCAGCTCCGGTCCCGCTCGCATCAGGGGACCCGGCCAGCACGCGGAGAATATGGTCACCCGGTTCCACGCTCATGCCAAGCACCAATTCCCAATTTCCATTCGCATCCACCGTGGTCGAGCCAATTTCGGTATCGTCAAGATAGAGTGTCACGACAGTGCCGGGAACGCCCGTGCCTGTGACCCGAGACCCCGGCGCAAGCCATTGTCCTGCCAGGATTGCCACTGTTGGGGGTAATGCATTCGCAGGTGCTTGTTGATTCGCTCCCGGCGTAGCTGCACCCTGTGCGCCGCCTTCCGCACCAGGAACGGGGGTTGCGCCTTGTGCGCCACCCTGCGCTCCGCCCTCCGTACCGGGAACGGCAGTCGCCCCTTGTGCGCCGCCTTGTGCTCCACCTTCAGTGCCGGGAACGGGGGTTGCGCCTTGTGCGCCACCTTGCGCGCCGCCCTCGGTGCCGGGGACGGCGGTTGCGCCTTGTGCGCCGCCCTCAGTACCGGGAACGGCAGTCGCCCCTTGTGCGCCGCCCTGTGCTCCACCTTCAGTGCCCGGGACGGCAGTCGCGCCTGATGTTCCGCCTTGTGCTCCACCTTCAGTGCCCGGGACGGCAGTCGCGCCTGATGTTCCGCCTTGTGCTCCACCTTCAGTGCCGGGAACGGGGGTTGCGCCTTGTGCGCCGCCTTCAGTGCCCGGGACGGCTGTTGCGCCAGCTGCACTACCCTCCGCGCCTGCGACTGCTGTTGCACCCGGCGCTGCGCCTTCCGCACCTGGGACAGCTGTTGCGCCAGCTGCGCTGCCCTCCGCGCCCGGGACTGCTGTTGCACCCGGTGCTGCGCCTTCCGCACCCGGGACGGCTGTTGCGCCAGCTGCGCTGCCCTCCGCGCCTGCGACTACAGTTGCACCCGGCGCTGCGCCTTCCGCACCCGGGACGGCTGTTGCGCCAGCTGCACCACCCTCCGCGCCTGCGACTGCTGTTGCACCCGGCGCTGCGCCAGCTGCTCCACCTTCAGTGCCCGGGGCTGCGCCTCCCACCGATGTTGCGGCGGATGGGACAGTTGGTGAGGTTGCAGTGCCTCCGGCAGCGGCGACTGAGGTCTGGTTCGCCGCAGGAGTGGGTTGAAGCGGCGATGTGGTCTGCCCGGATACGCCAGCGATCACGAATTGAATCGGAGGCGACTCGACGCGTTCCCCGTTCACGGTTGCAGTGGCGTGGAGCTCGTAATCTCCGGCTTGTATGGGAATAAAACGCACGATAAAGTTGCCATCCGCATCCGCCTGCGTCTCTGCCACCAATTGACCGTGATTGTATATCTGCACCTGACTGTTTGGGGGGGCAACCCCGGTGATCGTCAGCGGTTCATTCACCTCAAGCGCGGCATCGGGTGCAGGAGTTTGCAGTGTCACCGTTGTGGGCGGAGGAGGCGCACCGCAGGACCTCCAGAAAAGCAAGAGGACGACGACTGCGATGGCGAGTGGGATCGCCAACATCCACTTGTCAAACCAATCAAACGAATAGCGCGGACGCGCGCCCTGAAAGAGCGGCTGCTCATCCGCCAGACCCGCTTTCAATTCATCGGGCATGTTTGATAGCCGTTCTTTGATCTCGTCGAATGGGTTCGGGTTGGAAGGTGGTTCGGCGCTCATAGTTGGTTCTTAGCTTTTGCCTCGGGCTTGGACAAACGCGGCTGCCTGGTCTATCCAGCTCTGATAGCGCGAATGGTCAAGATTTGGCGCCTGGCAAATGCTTGCCAGCCGATCAACCGTGCATTGCGCCAGAGCTTGATAGGTGCAAATGCCTGCTTCGTACAAACGCCCCTCATAGACGCGACCGATACCATGGATCTTGTCAAAGTCATCGGGCGTACCGCCCTTCCACGTTCGTTTTTGAGTCCTGGTTTCGCGCGCGAGGCGCAGGGCATCGCCCCGAATTCCTGCCAGATTCACCGACATGCGGCGAACTTCATCCAACTCGAGAATGGCAGCCAGTTCGTCCTCTCCCAGCTGCGAAAGGTCCCAATAGGTGCCGATGCCTGCGTTGTAGAGGCGCTGTTCGAAATCGGGGCCTATACCCTTGATTGAGCTCATGTCCTGAGGACAAACCGATTCAAGCGGCAGCGTGTCATCATCAGGCGGCGGTGTCGCGGTCAGATTCGAGACGAGTGTTGCGGAAACAGCGCCTTCCGCAGCAAGCGTTGACAAGACAGGGTCCTCCGAAGCAGGAACATTCGCGATTTCGCCTGTCGGCGCGGGGCTCGCCGCCAGGGTGAGAGCCGCAGCGCGTTCGCGTTCGGCATCCAGTTCACCGCTCAAGCGCTGCACCTGTCCGGTAAGGCGGCGCTTGCTGCCTTCGAGCTCCTGCACCAGTGCGGCGGCAGTCGCGGCGCGAGCAGTGAACTTGGCAACATCGGCAAGCAGATTGCTGTTATCGCCTTTAACCTGTGCGAGTTCCGTTTGCGCCCGACCCAATTCGTCCACGCGAGCGGCGAGTATCTCTTGGTACGTTTCTTTGTCCCGCATTGTAATGCCCAGCGACTCGTTGACTTGGTTGAGCTGCACTTTGAGTTCGGCGAGATCGGCATCGTCCAATGCTTTAGCTCTCTGCAAGCTCTCATGTTCTCCCCGGAGCGCGGTTTGAGCTGCGGTGAGTTCTGCTTTATTGCCTTCCAATAGTCTGATCACTTCTGACGCGGCGAGAGCTCCCGCCGTCAATTTTGCGACGTCCGCATCGAGCGCGCTGTTCTTGCCTTCCAATTCTGCGACCTGTCCTTCCAGCGCAGTGACCACGCCTTCCAAATCGCCGACCCGCGTTTTGGTGTCTGAGAGCTCTGTTTCGACAGCGGCTTTGGCAGTATTTGTTTCATTGAGCAAACCATTCAAGCGTTCAGAGTCGGCGCGCGCGTTTTTCAGCTCGCCGTTGAGCTTGTCAATGTTCGCCGTGAGTTGACTCTTGGAAGATTCCAGCCCCTTGACGATCGCAGCCGTCGCGGCCGCCGTCGCGGTGAGTTTTGCCACCTCCGAGAGCGCACTCCGGGATTGCGCTTTGGTGTCGGTCAAGTCCGACTGCGCGGCGGCGAGTGTTGCGCGCAGTTGATCGCGCTCGCCCGCAAGAGATTGGGCTTGGGCGGCGGTCTCATTCGCCTGGGTCGTGAGCGCACCGAGTTTGGCGCGCTGGTCATTCAATTCGGCTGTGCGCGTATTAAGAGATGTTTCGAGTTGCTGGCGCGTTTTCTGCGCTGCCTCGAGATCGGAACTCGCTTTGGCGAGTTGCGAGTTAAAATCAGAGGTTGTTTTGGTGAGCTGGGCGTTGAGATCTGCAGCTTGTTTGTCGGCGGCTGTGCGTGCCGCGGCTACGACAAGTAATTCGTCACCTTTACTTTTCAATGCGGCATTGCTCTCTTTGAGCGTCGCTTGTGCCGTCTGCAATTCCGAGTCGCGCTGTTTCAGAGATGCTTCGAGCTCTGCCAGATTGCTTTTGATGGTTCGACGCAAAACAAACATTTCCAGCAGCCACATGATAAACATTCCTACGAGGACGGCGCCAAGGAGGACGAGCCACGGATAGTTTGTAAACAGTTGTTGCATTGTATTCTCTCCTGATTTCTTGTGATGTCACGCGCGACCGGTCGCAGGGCAATGATGACACGACGGCGTGTCCGCAGCTCAATTATACATTGGTATTCGCTTTTTATGGCATCAAGTTTTCCTCAATTCCCTTGCGTATAGTAATTTGATGCCGCGGCAAGGCGGGGGATCATCCACACGCGTTCGCGCGGGGCGCGACCGTTCATCATTCGCGCCGTCTTGGTGTTTCTTGCATTATGGCGTCGTAAAGGTCTGCCATCCCGACTTGGCGCATCCAAACGCATTACACGCGTTCACGCGCCAGACGTAGGTTGTGGCGGGGTTGAGTTTGATGGTTTTGTATTTGGTCGCCGTGATATTCTTTGCTTTTTCGACCTTGGGTCCCTGCGGTGAGCTCTCGCGCACCATAATTTGGTATTTGGTCGCACACGTCACGGCGTCCCACTTTAATTTGGCTCGACGCTTTGGTATCGTTGTCCCGCTCCCCGGTGAGGTCTGTGTGGGTGCAGTCGGCTTGGCTGAGCAGGTATTGCCGTTGTTGTTTTTCCAATACGTCATCAGCTCGGTCAGCGCTTGCGGCACATTTGTCGCCGGCGCGTTTCCCGCCTGGTCCTTGTCATTCACACCGTGACACGAAGTGCATACGCGAATTTCGCCCGGTTGGAAGGTGATCCACATTCGCTCGCGCACCACGCCCGTGCCGCTCGCGTCCGTGGTCTGCCACGTCATCGCGCGCCGTGCGGGCACAAACGCGGCGACCGATCCATCGGGCGCGACCAATACACTGCTCGTCGCTCCGTTTGCGAGATTATTGACGTTCACCGCAACCGGATCATGCAAGAGCTGCGAAAGAATGCGTCTTCCCTCACGCGGTTCCTGGCGCCCACCGATTCCCCGAATCAAATCACCCTGAAACAGCTGAAAGTATTTGGTGGTGTAGACCTTGCCGCCCGCGCCGAGGGTCTGTTTGCCGTTCGGCACGCGCAAATTGAATGGCTGCTGCTTGTCAAAGTCGTCGCGCTGGGTCACATCGCGGCTGACCAGGAGCGCGAGATTGTTTTGAACAAGCCAGGTTTGAATCTCGCCGACCTGCACACCCGCATTTTCTATCGCCGTCTTTTCCTGGTCGAGCAAATGCGGCGAACGCCGTTCCGGTTTGGCGCGCGCGACCACTTCGACGGGTTGAAGCTCCCACATCTCGCCATTGAAATCAATCCGCGCGTCGGGCGACCACCACCAGATGTCTTTGATGATACCGTTCGTCAAAGGCGTGCCCGCGCCCCAATACGAATTGGCGAGCGGCACAAGCGTTTTGAGGCGGAACGCGTAATTGGCGTTGTTATCTCCTGCCCCCTTGGTCTCGCTTGTGTGCGACACGATCACCGTGCCGCCCGTAAGTGGCAGCGGGTCGCGGTAATGTCCCGAATGATTGACAGACGGATTGTCTGTATAGGACGCGGTCTCGGGATGCGTCCAGTAGGTGATTACAGAAGTATCGGGGTTTACATTCGGGTCGGCATTGATCGAAATCACCTGTCCTGACCCATGCGTGTAAAACTCGGGCGCATCAATTCCAAAATAGCGCGTCGGCGTCGTGGGGTCCTGTCGCACCTGTAGGAAATTGGTGATGTCATTTTGGTTGGCGCGCGCATATTGCCCATAATATTCGACCAGATTCGGGTCATCATTCAGACTCGGCGGTATATAGCCGTTTAATTCGTGGCGACCCAGATGGTTGAGTGTTTCTTCTGCGGTGCCGTCCTCGTTGATTTGCCAGGGCGTAAACGCGTTAAACGTGTGTCCCCACAAATTTGTGCCTGCAATCTGGTCGCCGCCGCGCGGTTCTGGAAAAATCTCATCGCGGTTTGCCAGTTTTTGAGCATCTGCGGCTTCGCCGGCGTAATTGAACGTGCAATAGGCAGAACAGCCCGCGCCGTGTCCATAACTATCATAGCCCGCGCCCGCCGCGCGGTCGGCGTCCGCCTGCTGATCGCGCGGCAAATGGTCCCACCGTGTAAAAATGACGCGCCCAAAACTGTCAAGCGTGGGGGTGAAAGCGCCGCTTGGGGCATGTGTCATCAAAAAGAGATGTCCCGAATCGGGGTCCAACGACCACAAACCACTCACGACCGGCTGTTCTTCGTATTCGTCCAACTGCGGATACAAATGCGCGGAACCGTCGCGCGGACGGTCGCTCGTAAAGATAACCCGCTCGTCCGTCCCATAGATGGGCGTGATATTGTTGACGTTGGCGGGCTGGTTCGGAATTTTCGTAATGACGGGGGTGTCGTTCTTGCCCAGCCCGGTCACCTGGTATATCTGGAAAAAATAATCTTGATATTCGTATTGTTTCGTGGGCGCGCCGATTGCCATGCTGAACAATGCTTTCGTGCCGCTCCAATGAACGCTGGGGTCGCGCACGGCAATCGCGTTCGCACCCTGAAAGCCACCGGCGACGCCGTAACCTGCCGCTTGCGTTAGGTTTTTCAATGTGCCGTCGGGGTAACGGATATACAAATCGCCGCCGCGTCCCACGCTGTCAATATCCGCGCGATGATTCCCAAACACGGACGCAATCGTCGTGAAATCGGCTTGAATGGGCGCCTGTGTCACAAAAAGAATCGGGTTGGTGATGGCGTCGGTGTCGGCGCGGGCGGGCGCGGCGCGCGACGGCGAGAAAATCGTGACCAGAATCACGAGAACGGTGAAAAAGGATGCGCGAGCGAGTTTGTTCATGACACCTTGATAGAGCGGTCCGATTCAATCCGGCAGTTTCCAAAGCCAGATGTTGTTGTCGGCAGAGTTTACAAACACGATTTTTTTGCCGTCGGGGGAGACCGACCAATCGCCCGCCGCGATTTTGAACGGATCAGATTCGGGTGTGAGTCGCCGCGTTTCGCCCGTCTCGACGTTATACTCCCAGAATGAGTGGGACGACGCGCCCATCTCGAAGGGAGCAATGACGAGGCGGCTCTCGTCGCGCCACTGCGGCGCGCCGAACAATGCCACTTTTTTCTCAGCGGCGCCGTCAGTCCGTTTGACCCACAAGCCATTGCGGGACGCGTCCTCGTCGTTGGTGATTACATACGCAATCCATGAGCCGTCGCGCGAAAGTGAGGTCAGCCGCGAACGCTCGGCAGTGAAAATTTCACGCTCTTGTCCGGCAGCCAGGTCATAGATGAACGTTGTGCTTGCGAACGTTTCACGCGACTTGCGCCCGTTCAAGAGTACCCGGTCATTGTCAACCCAACCGTTCACTCCGCCGCGCAAAACCTGCGTAATGCGCTCGGGTTTTGCCACTCCGCCGCCGTCAAAGTCAATCTGCGCGAGCATGATATTCGAAACTCGATTTTCGATAGGAAAGGTGTTGCGTGTTTCGGTCCAAATTACACGCGTGCGGTCGGGCGAAAACGACACCTGCCGCCCGCCGTTGGGCACACGGATTTCTTTGCCATCGCTGATTCGAATCAGGCGCGTGCCCGCCTGCTCGGGAATCTGGGCGTAATCAAATTCGCGCGTGTAAAACGCAATGCGTTCGTTCCACAGCTCGCTCTTGAACGGCTGGTTGATGTTGATTTGATAGAATCCGACGGACGCGTCCGGATTTGGTTTGTCAACAAAGAGGACCGTTTCCGAATCGGAATACCAACCCGGGCTGGCACAGCACATCCCGTCCATCAATTGAATGAGCTGCGCGGGTGCGGGTGTGGCGGTCGGAATGGCGGTGGGGTTTGCGAGTGGCTCGCCGGTTGGCGCGGGCTGTGCCGCAGAGTTGTTGGAGGATTGGCTTGCGGCCGGAGCGGTGGCGGGACCGATCAGAATTATGGGGACCTGCGCGGAGTTTGGCGCTGCTGCGGGCGAGACGCACGCGGTCGCAAACAACATCAAGAGCATGGGAATTAAAAGGTTGCGCATGGTTCTATCGAAAATCAAAAGAGGGGGGCCAGGGATTTTCGTAATCGTTGATCAGGGGTGCGCCGCGAATCCCGTCGGGTTGATCATACATGGTCTGCCATTTGCGCGGGTCATTCAAATCGCGTTCGAAACCCCGCCCAAATTGTCCAAATAGGGCGAGCGTGTCCCAATCCGCCCGGATCACATTGATGGGGTTCACAAACCGTTCGTTGTTGTTGTAGCGCAGTTCCAGATGCAGGTGCGGGCGCGAATGGCACGTCGAGTCGGGATCGCCGCTCAATGCCACGACCTGTCCTTTGGTCACGCGGTCGCCTGCATTGAGTTTGGGTCTTTCGAGGAGATGCCCATACAGCGACCAATAGCCGTTGCGGTGATCTATCAGCAAATTGTGCGGTGCGCTGCCCCACGGCCCGTCTGCGCCCAGCACGACGCCATCGCCGATTGCCACAACCTTGGTTCCACAAGCTGCCGAAAAATCCAGACCAAAGTGGAGCCCCTGACCTGCGAGATAAAATTCGCGGCGGTTGGCGTATGCGCCGGTCGTGTTGCCGTACAGCCCCCCGAGGAACCAGGTGCTCGGACCCGGTGGGTCCTGGAACGGCAAGATAAATGGTTTGGTCTCTTGCGCGTGCAGGGACGATGGGAGCAAAAGCGCAATGGCAGCCAACGCAACCAGCATGACATGTTTCATGATAATGTTTCCCGATTACGCAATCTCATGTTGTTGCACCGCTAGCCCCTGTCGTCGGATGGGGTGTCAGAGGGCAAGTCGGATTGGGGAAAACCGTTCGATGTGGGTCCTTGCACGCGCGGCAGGCGGCGCGCCATGATATACCCGAGGATACACAAAAAGAGTCCGCCGGCATAGAGGAGGATTCGGTCACCTGTTCCAAAACTTAGCCCGCCGAGACCGAGCAAATCCATCAACCCGAGAATCAGCATAAAAAAACCGATGGAAAAAACGCCCGCGCCCATCAATGTTGTCAACATACACTATACCCCCTGCTTGCGAATTTCCAAGAGCGTCATGAAATAACCCGCCGTGCAGTTGATGCATCCCGAAATAAACAGGAAAAACCCCTCATATTCGGTGATGCCGATGGGATTGATCAGATCAATGACCGAAATCAAAATAGTGATCATGCCGCCGACAAACAGTTGTGTGCCCATCAAGGTCGGCGAGGCATAGGGGCGCACCGCCGCCACAATCACATTAAACATGACGAGCACGAGACCTAAAAGGGGAATTCCTAGAGAGATTTGCATTGGGGAAATTCTTGTTGGACAAATTCCAGAATCTGTCCAGCAGGATCAAGAGCGCAATGCCCGACGTATTGCCGTGATGACAGCGTCCATGTCGGCGCGTGTGACGCCATAGTGCGTTGCGGCGCGGACCTGGCGGGAGCCGCGCGCTTGAAGCAAGACTTGCTCCTCGCGCACACGCTCGACCAGCTGTGCGGGGTTGATTCCGTTGGGCGCAAGACGAAAAATGATCATGTTGGTCTTGACTGCAGACGGGTCGAGCTCGATGCCGGGCAGGTCGGCGAGGGATTCGGCAAGGTATTTGGCATTTGCGTGGTCCTCCGCAAGACGCTCGATCATGGTTTCGAGCGCCACGATGCCCGCTGCCGCAAGCACGCCCGCCTGCCGCCAGCCGCCGCCGACCAATTTGCGCGCGCGTCGCGCCTCTTGAATGAATTCGCGCGGACCCACCAGCATCGAGCCGACCGGCGCGGACAACCCCTTGGATAAACAAAAGAGGACGGTGTCCGAGTCTCGCGCCAGCGTCTTGACGTTCACGCCGAGCGCAACCGCCGCGTTGAAAATGCGCGCGCCGTCCATGTGAATTTTCAAATGATGCGCGTCGGCGACCCCGCGCACCTCGTTCAAATACGTCGTGTTGAGCGGCGCGCCATTCATCCGCATCTGGGTATTTTCGAGACAGATCAGGCGTGTGCGCGGGTTGTGCACATCGTCGGCGCGGATGGCGTTCTGAATGTCGTCGAGCAAGAGTGTGCCGTCGGGCTGATTGCGCAGGGGATACATCGCAATTCCGCCGAGCACGGAGGGTCCGCCCTGTTCGCTCGTAAAAATATGCGCCTGATCGCCGACGATGATTTCATCGCCGCGCCCGCAGTGTGTCAAGAGCGCGACCAGATTGCCCATCGAGCCGCTGGTGACAAAAAGACCGGCTTGTTTGCCGAGCATCCCGGCGGCGAGCTCTTCCAGACGATTGACTGTGGGGTCTTGACCAAACACATCATCTCCCACCGGCGCCTCTGCCATCGCGCGGCGCATTTCGGGAGTAGGGTGGGTCACGGTATCGGAACGAAGGTCAATCATCGAGACCTGCGAGTAGAGATACGGGTTGGGTGAAAAAGATTCCGATTCAAGCACTTGATCCCTTATGAAACGGTTTGGGTTGTGACTTGATACTCGACGGGAAGGAGGCGGTCTAGTTTGAGATGCTTGGATGCGTCCAAAATCTCGATTCCAACAATCTGTTCGTTTGCGCCAACATCAAGCACAACATTGTCAGAGATCCGTTGGTTCACCACATCCTGTTTCGCATCGTCGAGACGGATATACAAAAGATCTGTCCGCGCGTTATACTGAATTTGCATTTTACTTGTCCCACTTTCCGTAAAACACATATACGGTGACTGTGACCATCACGTCACGTTCAAGGACATATATGACTTGAACCCGCTTTTCGGCGTAATATTTTCCGAGGCGGTGCTGGTTGTATGGAAATACCATTGCCTTTGCCAAGCGGTCTCTGCTTGCGCCAAGGACGCTGCCATTCATCAGGGTCTCTCTGATTTCCGTTTCGCTCGCGCCGCGTTCCTGTGCGCGTTCGAGGGTATGGGGGTCGAGGCGGATCTCCATCTTCCCGTGCGTCTTTCAATACTGTTTCACAACTGTCCGGTATGCGCCGGGCTGTCGAGCTTGAAACACTTGCAGCTCTTCTCGATACTTTTTCACCAGGTCGAGGTCAACTTTGGCGACCGCCCAGCCCTCTTGCGGCAGGTTCGTTTCTTCTTCTTTGGGCACCTGGGCGTATAGTTCCCCGCGCGGACCGATCAATTGGGTTTCGCCAAAAAAGGAATAGGTGTATTCGCTGCCGAGACGGTTGGCGCCGCCCACAAAGACGGAATTCTCGTATGCCCGCGCGAGCAAAAAGGTTTTCCATTCTTCCACGTTGGGCGCTTCCCAGTTGGCGGGCACGACAATGATTTCCGCGCCGTCGAGCGCGAGCGAACGCGCCGCCTCCGGAAATGCCAGGTCCCAGCCGAGCAGGATGCCGAGGTTGCCGAAATCTGTCTCAAACACAGGAAATTTGAATCCGGGTCGAAATGCCATCTTTTCTTCGCCCTTGAGATGGACTTTACGATATTCGCCCGAGACCTCGCCGTCGGGTCCGATCAGAATGGCGGAATTGTAAATGACGCTCTCGACTTTGTGCTTGACGACCATGCCCGTCACAATCCAGGTGTGAAAATCGCCGGCAAGTTTGCCCAGGTAATTCGAGGTATATCCGGGAATTTGCTCGGCGAGGTCCGTAAAATTGACGCCGTTTTCATAGCCCGTGGTGGCAAGTTCGGGGAAAACGATCAGGTCCACCTTTTGGGTGGCGCAAATTTGTTGAATGATCTTGCCCATCCGGTCGAGATTGTCATTGACCGCGCCGAGTTGGGGGTGCAGTTGGACCAGGGCAATGGTGACGTCACGCATAAAGTCTCCCGGAACAAAGATAAACGTCGCGGTTACGACAATAACCCGCGCGAATAGGCAACGATTCTAACACTGTTGAATTGGATAGGCAATGTAGTTTTACAGAGATTCTAATAGTGCGCCAACATGAGATTGCATAGTCCAAGATAGAGTCTTATAATTCGCGCGCCATCACCTGACCGGGCAATTTCATCATGACGGCGCACTAATTCGTAATGACAGACTCCTCTTTTTTGGATACCTTATGAATCCACCTCTTTCGCCCTGGCAGCGCATCACGAATGTCCGAAATAACCTCGCGCTGGAACAGACTTTTACCTACTATCTCGCTTTTATCGCCCTCGGGCTGACCACCGCCTCGCTGGGTCCAACTCTGCTCGGTTTGTCCGAACAAACGGGCAGCACTCTCGGTCAAATCAGTTTTTTGTTTACAGCCCGTTCCTTTGGCTATATGTCCGGTTCGTTTATCGGCGGGCGTTTATTTGACCGTCTGCCGGGACATCGGACGATGGCGCTGGCGCTGGTGGTGATTGCGATTACGCTGACGGCTGTGCCGATCGCGCCGTTCTTGTGGATTTTGATCGGGCTGATGCTGATTATGGGCGCGTGCGAAGCTATGATGGACGTCGGTGGAAATACTTTGATTGTGTGGGTGCATCGTGATGGCGTCGCGCCATACATGAATGGGCTGCATCTGTTTTTTGCGGTTGGCGCACTGATCTCTCCACTGCTCTTTGCCCAGGTGGTGTTGTTCACCGGCGGTTTTGGCTGGGGCTATTGGCTGCTGGCGCTGCTCATGGTCCCGGTGATGATCCGCTTGTTGCCTCTGCCGAATCCGCAGCCGCTCGTCACACGCGCCGAACAGGCAAGCGTGCGCCCTAACGTCCTTTTGCTGGCGCTCATTGTTATTTTTTTCGTGATGCTCGCCGGCGCGGAACTGGGTTTTGGGGGTTGGGTCTATACCTACGCGGTGCGCGCCAATATGGCGGACGAGGCGACGGCGAGGTATCTGAATTCGGCTTTCTGGGCAGCGTTCCTGGCTGCGCGGATTGCCTCTATTCCTATTGCAACGCGCGTTCGCCCGCGCATGATTATCTTTGGTGATCTGATTCTCGCCCTGACGGGGATTGCGCTGATCCTGTTGCTGCCGTCCTCCGTCGCCGCGCTGTGGGGGGGCACGATCTTGTTTGGGTTGGGCATTGCGTCCACGTTCCCGACCATTTTGAATTTTGCGAGCAGACACCTGACAATTACAGGGTCGGTGACAGGGTGGTTTTTTGTCGGCGTGAGTTTGGGCAGTATGACCATTCCACTCTTGATCGGACAGTCGTTCGAACTCATCGGTCCGCAGTCCGTTTTGTGGATCATTGGCGGGGCGCTGGTGTTGGCGCTGGCTGTGTTTTTGATAATCCTGTTTGTGGTGCGCAGGCAGGCGTCGCAAAAGGTTTGAGGGACGAGAGCATGAGAAAACTGTTGGTCCAACACGCCGACATCCTTACCCCGGATGCGGAGGAGCGTATCCTGCGCGACGCAAACATCGCGATTGATGGTGGAAAGATTGTCGCGATTGGCGAGACGCCGCACGAGTTTGCGGCGGATGAAATCATTGATGCCAAAAATCATGTCGCCTTGCCGGGATTCTTTAACGCGCATACGCACGCGGCGATGACGCTGCTGCGCGGGTCAGCCGAAGATTTGCCGCTCGACCGCTGGTTCAACGAAGGCATCTGGCGCACCGAGTCCGCAGTGCGCGAGGACGATGTTTATTGGGGCACAGCGCTGGCGGCGTGCGAAATGATACGGAGCGGGACGGTTGGGATGGCGGACCATTATTTTTGGATGCATCAATCGGCGCGAGTCGTTCAGGAAGCGGGCATGAAAGCGCTGCTGGGATGGTGCGTGTTTGGTTCCGATTTTGCCGCCGAGATGGGACCGACGACGCTGGCGCTGACGAGCGACTTTGTTGCCGAGTTTCAAAACAGCGCGGGGGGACGCATCAAGACGATATTGGCGCCGCACTCGCCTTATATCAGCACCACCCGCGCGCTAGCGGACGCGGCGGATGTGGCGCGCAAACTCAGCGTCGGCTGCCACATCCACGTGAGCGAGTCGCAGGGACAGGTGGACAATTCATTCAAGCAGTTTGGCAAATCGCCCGTCGCCTATTTGAACGATTTGGGCATCTTTGACAATCCCTCTATCGCCGCGCACGCAATTTATGTGAATGACGAGGATATCGAAATTTTGCGCGAAAAGAAGGTCAGCGTTGTGGCATGTCCCAAAACTCATTTCAAGCTGGCGATGCGCACCACGCGCATTGTGGATTTGATGCGGGCGGGGGTGCATGTGGCGCTCGGGACGGACGGGGCGGCGTCAAACAATACGCTGGACATGCTGGAGGTGGCGCGGCTGGCGGCGCTTGCCCAGAAACACGACACGGGGGACGCAACCGTTCTGTCTTCGATGCAGACATTGAAACTTGCCACGCGGCACGGCGCACGGGCGATGGGCTTTGCCAACAGCGGGGTTTTGCAGGTCGGAGCGGATGCGGACCTGATTTTGATTGATATGGACAAGCCGCACCTGGCCCCGCGCCACAATCTCGCCGCCAACATCGTCCATTCGGCGCAGGGCAGTGATGTCAACTATGTCATTGTGGACGGTCAGGTTTTGCTGCGTAAAGGCGAGCTGACGACGTTGGATCAAGAGAAAATCATGCGCCACGTCGAAAAGCGCGGGCTGGAGATAGTACGGGGCGCGCTGACGCAGACGCAGAGATATAGCGTACAAGAAACGCGCCAAGGGGCATAGGGATGGCAGAGCATAGAGTAGCCCAAAACATGCGCGTCGAAATCGAGCTTGTTTCAAAAAACAAGACGCGCGAAAAACTTGAATTTGTGCTGGTCCCCGACGAGGCGGCGGATTTTGACAAGGGATTGTTGGGGTTGGGCACGCCGCTCGCGCAGACGATTTTGGGACACGCGGCCGGGGAAATGCTCGATTACAAGCGCGGCGATATCGCGCAGGTCAGAATCTTGTCCGTCAAGCCAAACGTCGCGCCGTCAGCATCCGATGTGGCGCAAGAGCGCGAGGAGACCCTGCGCCGCGCCCGCGACAAGGCCGAACTCGACAGCATGGTCAGTTTTGCGCTGACGTTTGATTCCAAATGGGGCGACTATGACCCCGAGCAGATTGTGAAACGCTATGAGGAGAGTGAAGCGCAGCGGTCGGAAAAAGCGGAAACACCGACAAAGGATGCGGACAGCGGAGACCCGAAGGAGCGGACACCATGACGCTCGATTTTGATCTGCATCTACAGGACCCCAAAGAGATGTTTGTCTTTGATCCCGTCACATATGACCCGTTCGACGACAATGCGCTGGGCGAGCCGGCGCTGGACTATTTGCTGGCGCGCGTGATCGGTTTTTGGTTCCGACCACCCAAAGTGCGAGTGCGCGTTTTTCTGCCCAAGTCCAGGATCGGCAGGGACACGCAGGCAAAAATGCGCCGCGCGATGCAGAGTTTTTGTGACGATCTGCTGGTTGAGAACCGCCGCGAGCGCGTCGAGTTTATGATCAACAACGCGATGTTTCTGGCGCTGGCGCTGGTTGTGCTGCTCCTCATTGTGTTTGTTCAGGGGCAGTTCGAAGCTGCCGAGTGGGTGGGAGATTCGCTCCTGCGTCGCACTCTGAGTTATGGGTTGGACGTGCTGGCGTGGGTGGCGTTGTGGACGCCGGTCAGCGCCATCCTGCTCGATTGGTTTCCCCTGTTCCGCCGCTATCAAGCATACCGCACGCTCAAGGCGATGGATTTGTCAGTCCATCCGGAACCGCTCACGCAGCTCGAGCGGCAGACCTATGGTCAATAGCAAATTGATTTTTGTTTCGCTCAGGCGAGCGCATTGTCAATATCAATTCGTTTTTGCTCGACCAACGCGCGAAAATGTTCGACGGTGGAAGCGACACCTTCGCCCAGCGGCGTCTGGGGCAAATCTCCAAACGCGGTTTTGAGCGTGCTCGAATCCAATTCTTCGGGGAACGCGAGCGGTTTCGGGTCAAAAGTGATTTTGCCTTTGGCGTTGGGCGCCACGCGTTCGATAGCGTCAATGATTTCGGGGACGGATGCCACAATCCCGTTCAGATTAAAGACCGCAGCGCCATTGAACTCGCCGATAGCGCAGCGGATAAACGCCTTGGCGGCGTCGTCGGCGAGTTGAAAGTGAAAACGTCCGCCGTGTGGTATGTTCCAGTCGCGCCCGAGCACTGCCGCCAGCATCGCTTTGGTTGGCGACGAGGTCGCCCCGCGGTCGCGCCCCACGCCATAAATCACATAGGGGCGCAGTCCGACGCTCTCGACGCCGCTATCGTTGAACAGGATGCGCGCGCAGTTCTCGTTATCCTGTTTGTAGGAGCCGTAAAGGGTCGCGGGCGCGAGGACCGCATCCACAGGAACGGGGAGGGTCGGATAGAGTTGCGGCGGACCGTAGACTGCCGTGGAGCTGGCATACACAATGCGTTTGACCTGCGCGCGGTGTTTCGCCGCCACCTGGAGGACATTTACCGTGCCGACCACGTTCACCTGCGCGCCGACGACAGGGTTGGCGCGGCAAAATGGGATTTGCAGCGCGGCGAGATGGATGACATGGCTGATGCCGTTGTCGAGGACGACACGCTCGACGGTGTTGTAATCGCTGATGTCGCCGTTGACCAGTTTGGCGCGAGCGATAGTTTCGTCGTCCATCAGGGCGCGCCAGCGGTAGATGTCGGCGCCGAGGTCAAACGCCACGACCCACGCGTTCGCGTCCAGGAGATTTTTCATCGTCCATGCGCCGAGACAGCCCAGCGCGCCGGTTACCAGAAAAGTGGGTTGAGTCATGAGAGATTCTGCTTGAAGAGTGTGAGATGCTGCGCCGAATTGTAAACGCGTCAGCGGAATGGGTCAATCAAACGAGCGCGCCCAATTCCAATGCATAGCGGATGCTTTCACCCGGACCCAAGAATTTGAGGCGTCCTTGCTCGCGCAGTTTTGCCCGGGGCGTTTCCCAATAGTTGGCGGGTTCCAGGGCGCAGACATATTCGCCCGCCTGCATCAATTTCCACTGTCCCATGAATGGGAGGGTGTCCAATTTCCAGTTGATGAACGCGCCAAAATTCAGCGCATGATTGAGAATTTTTGCTTTTGCCATGCCGTTCGCATCGGCGCGGGGCTTGTGGAAAAAGACCTGTTCGGGATAATCGAGGACGGGGGTCTCGAAATGGGTTTGCTGCCCAAACCCCTTTTCGGCGCGCGCGTCGCGCGGACGCACCTCGGTTTCGTCAAGCAAAACCTCGCTGTCGGGTGAAACAACGGGAAAGCCAAAGTTGCAGTGATAGAGAATCATGTGCGGCGCCGCGCGAAAACCTTCGTTTGTGACGGTGTCGCGGACCGAAATCGAGTTTGCCCCCAAGCTTGACGTGATGCGCCGCGTCAAGACGAGATTTTCGCCAAAGATCACAGATTGGCGCACGCGTCCCTCCACCTCCAGCACATAATCCTCGCCCCGCCACTCGGTTGTGACGCGCACTTGTTCCGCCGGACTGTGTGAGATGCGCCCGTGTAGTCCCAATTCCTCGCCGTTATCGTCCTCCGGCTGTCCAAAATGCGTAATGCCGCAGGTGGTCATCAGACCGCCGCCCCATGTGCGCGCCCAGCCGAATTTTGCCGACTCGTGATAAGACGGCGTCGCCAACGTCGGATAGGTAAAGGCGAGGGCGCGCCCGCTGTGCTCTGCCGCGCCGAGGTCCATGCCCCGATCGAGCAGAATTTCGAACCTCAAACCGCTCCCCGTCCACACCTGCGCCGCGCGGAGACCGCGCGCCCTGCCTTCTTGATATTCGACGAGGCGCACGCCCGCCAGCTGTGAGGGATCACCCGCCAGTTGTTTTAGTTCGAGGGGCGTATAGTCGCGGTTGTAGAGAAATGGCATATGTAAGACGCAAGGCGAAAAGCCGAGTGTTGAAAGTTCGGATAGGGACCCGGTTTTTACTCGGTCAGCGCCTGGAGTTGGTCAATGAATCCGCTGATGACGTCGAACCCACCCTGCCAGAAATCGGCAGAGGTCATGTCAATGCCCGCTTCTTCCAGGATGTGACGGGGGGATGCCGAGCCGCCATAGGCGAGAATCTTGAAATAGTTGGGTTTGAACGCTTCGCCCTGTTCGCGATAGCGTTTGTAAAGCGCGAGCGTGAGCAGCTGCCCAAAGCTGTAGGCATAGACATAGAACGGCACGTGATAGAAATGGTGAATGACGATCCATTCCCATTTGAAATCGTCCTGGATTTCGAGCGCGTCGCCGAATTGAGTCTTGAGGTTTTGCCAATACAGTTCGCGCACCTCGTCCGCCGTCGCGTTGTTGGCGAACGCTTCGTGGGCGGTCTTTTCAAACATGGCAAAGAACGCCTGCCGCATGACGGTCGCATACGTGTCGTCCACAATGCGCGCCAGAATATCGCGTTTGACGAGCGGGTCGGAGGTTTCGTTGAGCAAACGCTCGTTCAAAATCATTTCCGAGAAGACGGACGCGGTTTCCGCCATCGGGAGCGCGGAATGAAAGGTCAGCGTCGAATGCTCGCGGGCGTAGCGCGTATGAATGGCGTGTCCCAATTCGTGGGCGAGCGTTGCCACGTCGCGCGCCTTGCCCGCATAGTTGATCTGGACGAACGGAGGCAATTCGGGCAAGGGGCTGGCACAAAACGCGCCCGAACGTTTG
This sequence comes from Anaerolineae bacterium, assembly GCA_020851635.1. Lineage (GTDB taxonomy): Bacteria > Chloroflexota > Anaerolineae > UBA4142 > SHND01 > SHND01. The sequence goes on along the minus strand of JADZCJ010000135.1, from coordinate 3,466 downwards.
CCGGGGCGAATTTCCGAATCCACGTGTCCCGCCTCAAACACGGTGCGCGCCTGGGCGGCAAGTTCGGGCGAAAATTTCTGAAAACTGTCCAGCACCATCGTCACAGCTCGTTCCCATGGGAAATCCGTGTCCACGGACGCAAGGGGCGCATACACATCGCTGCGGCGCATCGGCTCGAGCCCCAGCCATTTGGCTTTGAGTTTGAAATAACGCTGAAAAACGGTCGCGTTCTTTTTGCAGACCTCGAGCATCGTGTCTACGGCGGCATCGGGAATATCATTGCCCAGATTGCGCGCCGCGATAGGCGTCTTGAAATGGCGCAGGTCCACCTGCTCGGTCTTCCAATCGTTCACGCGGCTGGCGTAGATTTGTGCCAGCACCCCTCCATCGTCGGAATAGACGCGAAAGAGTTCCTTGTAGACGGCGGCGCGGATTGCGGGTTCGGGGTGGCGGGCGTACGTGGTCAATTCGCCATAGGTCAGCTTTTTGTCCTGTCCGTCAACCGTGAGATTGAACACATACTTGTTGGTAAGCATGTCGTAAACGGTCAGCAAGCCGCCCATGCCGTTGACGTCCTTGAGGTTGATGATTTGCTCCTCGCGTTCGGCGAGCGTGTGCGGTTTGAACATGCGCTCGCTTTCGAGAAAATAGGTGTAATCGCCCGCATCGCGCACGAGGCGTGCGGCGGTTGCGTCGTCCAACTCTTTCCACCAGAGCATAAAGAACATGACGCGGTTGGTGACGGCGGTTGCAAGCTGCTCTATTTTGGTCTTGAACGCGAGCGCGGCTTGATTCTGGGTGTCTTCGGTGAACCACAGATCGGCATAGTGACCGATCTTGCGCAGTTCGCGGTTTAGCCCTTCATATTCGCCTACGAGGTCCAGAAATTCTTTTTGGTCTATCCCGGAATTTAATTTTGCGCGCGCCTGCTCGAAATGGGCGGTGCGGGATTCGATTTCATTCAAAGCTCTGTCAACCGGTTCGCCGGTGGGCGCTTGCAGCAATGCCGACAAATTCCAACGCGTTTGAGGAAAAGTTTCCATTACCGAGAGCTCCTGATAGTAAAGTGGGTGTCATTATATCGCGAATGCGGGAGACAAAAAACGCGTGCTCCAAAACAGGCGCGTCGGCGCGCGCCAAATGTGTTTTGTTATGGCGCATGGGTATCGGACCGTGCGGCGCGCGCGGTCTGAATCCGGGCGCGCAGCGCGTGAAACAGCGCGGGACGAAAATCTTTGCCGCTATAGACATGCTCTTCGTTCCATTGGTCCTGGACGACGTTGCGCGCAATGGTGTCCGGATGACGCAACGGGAATTGCATCGCCTGTGTGGGGAGACCCGCAAAGGGGTCGCGGGCGTTGACGGTGTGTGTGGCTGCCGCGCCGTGACCGATGTTGCTTACCAGATTCACGCGCGGCGTAATAAAGAGTCCGTTTGCCAGCCATGAGGAAAAAATCCACGTATAGTCCCAGGTGTGCTGCGTTTCATAATTGTTCTGAAACAGCATATCCCAGTAGCGCTGCGCGAGCGGCGTTTCGACTTGGGCGGCGAGCCAGTCATCGGCGCGGCGTTTGGTCCATTCACTCATCCCGCTGTCATAGTGCGTCCAGGCGCGCGCCCACGTTGCCCAACCCCAGATGAACGGATAGCGCGAGAAATAGTAACTGTCTGTGATGGCGATCGGCTCGGCGCGCATGGAACTGCCCGAAATGCCCATGACGCGCGGCTCGGCGCGATAGCGCGCCAGCAGCTCGTCGCAAAATGGAAAAAAGGTGGGATGCGGCACGCAATCGTCTTCGAGGATGATCGCCTGTTCGGTATGTGTGAAAACCCAATCCAACCCGCTTTCGACGCGACGTTTGACGCCAAGGTTGGTGTTGGAAAAGAGAGTGCGGACCTCGCATTTCCAGTCCGGCGCGGTGACGAGCGCGCGGGTGGCTTGACAGAGCGCCGCGTCGTCGGGATGGTCGGCGCGGGAACCGTCGGCGATCACATACAGTGTCCGAGGGCGGACGCGGCGCAAGACGTTAAAAACTTGCGCGGTCGTGTCGGGGCGATTGAAAAGAAACAGCGCGACGGGAGTGTTCATGGCACGGATTGAATCCTCACCAGTACGCTACCCTGTCGGTGAGCTCTTTTTCGGGCATTTGATAGCGGAATGGGCGATATTGTAGCACAGAGTTGAATCGAGTATTTCGTGGCATAATTTGGCGGGAGGTGTGTGATGGTCGAGTTGATGGCGATTGAGGCGGAGAATGCGGAACATTGGAACGCGACGGCGGAGTTGTGGACGCGGGCGTGCGGAAAAGGGTTCATGCTGTCGCCGCGGGCGTTGGCGCATAACTTGGGCGTGCCGATGGGCGCTGAACAGGCGGGTCGGTTTGCGGTGGTGGACGGGGAACGGGTAGGGTTTGTGCTCGCAAGTTTACTTGCGGGCAAGCTGAACGGGCATGCTGATGTTGCGCCGCGGGACCTGGGCTGGCTGGACGCGATTGTGGTGGTACAGGAATTTCAGCGGCGGGGAATCGGAAGCGCGTTGTTGGAGTGGGCGCACGAATGGCTGCGCGGGCAGGGTCGGACGGTGAGCCGCCTGTGCGGGGGGCTGCGCCCGTTTGCGCCGGGGACGGCGTTGGAGTGGAATGTGGATTTCTTTTACGCGCACGGATACGCGTCGCGGGGAAAGAACCCGATCGTGCGGGATTTTGGGCATGACCTGCGTGACTATGTGTCACCGGCGTTTTTGCGGGCGGCGGACGTAGAGTGTCGTCCGGCCGCGGAGAGTGATATTGACGCGCTGCGCGAGTTTTATGGGCGCGAATTTCCGGGACGATGGGAATACGAGTTTGAGCAGCATTTGCGGGATGGGGCGCGCATCGCGGATTACATGGTGTTGTATAGCGAGCGTGCGTTGGATGCGTGTTGTGTGATGACGTTCGAGGACTCGTTGAGACCGGTGGAGCGGTTTTATCCCGCGCCGCTGCCGCGTCCGTGGGGACAGGTGGGAACGGTGGGGGTGAGCGCGGACCGACGGAATGCGGGTTACGGTTCGCGGCTGTTGGACGCTTCGCTAACACATCTGCGCGAGCGTGGGGTGCGGGGATGCATCATTGATTGGACGCATCACGTGGGGTATTACGAGCGGTTTGGGTTTGTGCCCGTGCGCAGATACGAGGTTTTGACGAAGGAACTGGAGACGGGAGACGGCGGACGGCGGACGACAAACGACGAACGACGAAGGACGAAGGACGAAGGAACAGCCATGAAACGTCAAACGTGAGGCGTCAGTTTTGTCAAGCAAGTTTCCGGTGTGTCGCGCCCAGCGCGTTGTATTGATTTGTTGGCTCATGTCTAGCAAAAGTGCAAATAGCGTAGTATGCTGGGGGCATGGACTTTCCCATGCTTTCGTTACTCGACGCGGTCAGCAGTCTCGAATGGATCCAGCAGTATTTTCATCCGGAGGGCTTGC
>JADZCJ010000134.1 GCA_020851635.1 Anaerolineae bacterium | reverse complement strand
CGCCAAACTGCGGCTTGGCACGAATCATTGTTACGCTTTGCGTAACCACGAATAAGGATCAAAATTAGCCCAAATTCGCGCAGATTCGCGTTTTCCTCCGAGTTGTCGAGACCGAATCTGTCAGCTTTTTAAAGCTAGATGGAATAACAAGATCCATGGAATCCTTTGGCGAACTCCTCACCCGCTACATGTCGCGCAGTGGTATCAGCGACAGCGAACTTGCCCGGCATCTTGGCGTCTCGCGGCAGACCATCTTTCGCTGGAAAGAAGGGCACACCGCTCGACCCCGAGAGCGCGACGACGTCCTAAAAATCGCCGCCCGCCTGCGCCTTTCCGACACCGAACGCGACACGCTTCTTCTCGCGGCGGGTTTTCCGCCACAATCCGCGCCCGCAATCCCCGCGGCGCTTGCTGCCACGGAACCAGCTCCTCAACCGCTCGCTTCAGCCGAACCTCAACTCGCTCCCAGGACCGCGCCAGGCGCCTCTCGCACCCGTCCGCGGTGGGTTGTGCTCCTCTTCGTCGCCGTTCTGACCGTTCTGGCAGCTGTTGCATCGAGTGTAACATTCTTGAATACGCTTGAAAATAGTAAAATCGCCACAGTCTCGTCGTTTCCCACGCCTGCGGCTGTCTTTGCCGAACAGATCATCCTCCTCGGACGTCTCCAATCCGGCGGTGGCGACCCGCCCAACTTTGATGTTACCGCCCGCGTTCGCCAGGCGATAGAACGCGAACTGGACGCCGCGCGTCTCGACCGCGTGCGCGTGGTTGTCTCGCCCAACGAAATCACCGACCCGCTCACCGCCGAAACAGTCCGCACGCGAAGTGGCGCAGTCCTCGCGCTTTGGGGAACCTATCAGGGCGCCGCAACCACCCTGCAACTCATCTCTCCCACCGAGCCAACCGCGCAAACCCTGCAAATCAACAGCAGCTCCCCCGACAACCTCCGCGCTCTCGCGTTGCTCCTGGTCGCGCAACTCGCCCGCCAGCGTTCGGACTCCGACCTTGCCCGCGCCGCTCTCACACAAGCGCTCGCCCTACCCAACCTTCCCGCCGCGCTCCAATCCTACCTCGCCACAGAACGAAAAGAGATCCGATAGGTCACGGGGTCCGTCGGGGAACGGGTTGCGAATATTATTCGTCCCGTGAATAACTTTTATTCGGAATCTGAATACTTTACTCGTACCCTGTCGTCGTCCTTGCTGCTGTGGCAAGTGCCAGTCCGGTGTGTCCTTTGAACAGGAGGTGCGCATCGTCGTCGCAGCCGACATCAGGAGCTCGAACAGCTTGGACCTGTGGGATACTGTCATGCACTATGATTGAGCGCGGCGACGATGGAGCTCGTGCAGCCGCGGCTCGTGGAACGGGAGTGAGTGGTGAAAAAGAGCGGGCTGCCAAGTCTTTTTGGCAGCCCGCTCTTTTTCACCTAACAGTTTTTTCCTCGATTCGTCCATCTCAAAACTTGAGCATGGGCAAATCCGTTGGCTCGGTCGCCCAATTCTGCTTGATCCAGACGAACGCGGGGTCATCATACATCGGCGCCTTGCGCTGTTCGTCCACCAGATCGCCCGCGAGGTAATTGAGAAAATAGACGTTTGAGCCGGGCGGCACGGCGACGGGGTGAAAACCGTAGGGCACGAGGACCAGGTCCTCATCGCGCACGGTGAACGTTTCATCAAACGGCGGCTCGATGCGATAGTTGCGATGGATGGCGAACCCTTCCGCGGGCGGGTCAATCCGGTAATAATACGTTTCTTCCAGATAGGGCGACCCCGCATACCCGTCGTGACAATGCGGCGGAATCCCCGCCCACATGCCCCCCGGCACCCACACTTCAAATAATATCAAGCGCTCGGCAGGTGACGGATACGAGAGCGTGTGACACACATGCCGCCGCGCCGCGCCGCCGCCGCGCGCCTCGTGCCGCATTTCGGCGGGCGAAAACAAGCGCGTGGGATATTTGCCCTCGGCGGGCGCGCCGCCAATGGCAAACTCGAATGCGGTTTCTGACGTAACCGTGATGGTGCGGCGCGGCGGCACGTAAAGCGCCTGACCTGCTTCCCGGAACACATCGCTGCGGAAAAGCGAAAAGGTTTCGTTCGTCACACGCGCCCGCGCCGTGCCGCGCAGGGGGACAACGCCCACTTCATTTGTCTTGGTGTCGGTCGTGTAGGTTTCACCGGCGGCGAGAGAAATCACGCTGAAATCCAAATACTTCCAGCCCGCGCTCGCGGGTGTCACCTGATGGACGATGTTGGAGGCGCGATTTGGTTTGAAATGATGCATCTCAGACTCCTAACGAGCGCAAATAGTCCCGGTTGCGCTGCGCGCTTGCCTTTGGTGTGCCCATGCCCGGCAAAACATCCTGTTCGACGGTGATCCAGCCGTCATAGTTGTGCGCGGCAAGCCAATCCAGCACAGCACGAAAATTCACGTCGCCCTTGCCGAGTTCGCAAAAGATACCGTGATGGACCGCTTGAAAATAGTCCCAATCGTTCGCCCTCGCCTGCTCTGCGATCTGTGGGTCAAAGTCCTTGAAATGGACCAAGCCGATGCGGGCGGCATGTTTCTCTAAACCGAATATCACATCGCCCCCGCCGAGACGATAATGCCCCGTGTCAAAACAGAGACCGACGAGGTCAGGATTCGTCCGTTCGAGGAGGGTCTCGATTTCGGCGGGCGTTTCGACAAAGCCCGCGCCGTGATGATGAAAAACCGCGCGCACGCCCGTCTGTTCGCGGATCACTCGCGCAAGGTCGTCAACGGCGCGCGCAAACACGTCCCACTGCGCGGAGGTCAAGCTCTGAGCGAGTTGAATCCGGCCCGCACCTTTTGTGCGCCCGGGATTTTTCCCGTTGTCGTCGGCGAGGACAACCACGGGTGAGTTATCACCCGCGGCGGCGAGGAGACGGGCAACACGCAAGGCAGATTCCCGCCCTGCGGCGTGGTTCGCGGGGTTGGAAAAATCAACGGGGACGAACGCGGCAAACAACAGCAGATTGCGGCGTGCGAGTTCGTCGCGCAACTGCGCGGGGTCGGTGGGAAAGAATCCCCAATCGCCCAGCTCGGTCCCCACATAGCCCGTCGCGCGGATTTCGTCCAGGACCTGGGCATAGTCCGCGACATCCCTTTCAAGATCAAATTCGAGGACACCCCAGGAACAGGGGGCATTGGCGATTTTTAGCATTATCCGATTTCATCAACGCGGACCGGGCGATGTTCGCGCGCGGACGTGGTGGCGGCGAGACCAAGGACGAGCGCCATGCGTCCGTCCTGTCCCGTAACAGGCACAGGCGTATTGTCAATGATCGCATCAACAAAGCCAGTCATTTCGGAAAGATAAGAGCCGACATAACGTTCAAGAAAAAAGTTGAGCGGAGGGTCGCGCCGGACGAATTGAGCGTGGCTGATGGTCACCTGGTTTGGAAAATGATTTTGCGCGCTCACGCCGCCGCGACCGCCGAGCAATTCAAGCCGCTGGTCATAGCCATAGACCGCCTGACGGCTGTTTTCGATCGTGCCGAGCGCGCCGTTTGCAAAATTCAACATGACCACCGCCGTGTCAAAATCGCCGGTCCGCCCAATCTCTCGATCAAACAAGACATTGCCGCGCGCATAGACTTCTTGCACCTCGGACCCGACGATATAGCGCGCCATATCAAAGTCGTGAATCGTCATGTCCAAGAAAATGCCGCCCGAAGTCTTGATGTATGCGATGGGCGGCGGCGCAGGGTCACGACTGATGATATGCAAAAGCTGCGGCGCGCCAATTTCGCCGGATGCCCGCGCCTGATAGACACGCCGCATCGTAGGGTCGAACCGGCGATTAAAACCGAGCTGCAGTTTGACGCCTGCCGCTTGCACTGCCGCGAGCGCCATATCGGTATCTGCAAGAGTGAGCGCAATCGGTTTTTCGCAAAAGATATGTTTACCCGCGTACGCGGCATCGCGAATGATTTCGGCGTGGGTGTGCGTGCCGGAACAAATGACGACCGCATCCAACGCGGGGTCTGCGAGCATTTCCCGATAATCAGGCGAGACAAGACAACCGGCATTCTGTTCGGCGCAAAGCCGTGCAGCTTCCGGCACCACATCCGCCACCGCGTGCAGACGTGTCCCGGAGAGTTGATTCGCGATATTTTTGGCATGCAGGCGACCCATGCGCCCCGCGCCGATCAAACCAATGTTCAGGATTCGAGCCATTTTTCGAGAATGTCGCGCACGCCACGCGCATCGCTGTAGGGAGAGGTATATTGCACGCTCGCCCGGACATCAGCGGTGGCGTTGGCGGGAGCGGCAGAAGACCGAAGTTTTGAGAGAAAGGTCAGGTCGGCGGGGGCATCGCCAATGCCGCCAAAAGACGAGAGTGAAAGGTCAAGTTCGCGCGCGAGCCATTCGACGCCTGCGCCCTTGTTGATGCCCGCGGCGAGAATTTCGACCGAGCTGACCGAGGCATACAACACAAAGCCGTTCAAAGTTCCGCCCAGAACGGCGCGAGCGCGTTCGGCGAGTTCGGCGAGCGAGAGTGGTTCGCGCGCGGGATAGAGCGTTAGCGAGAGTTCTTTGCCGGGCTGAAGCTGCGCCAACCCGCGCTCGACCATTTCAGTTTGCAGCACACGGCGAATCTCCGCCAGCTGCCCAAGAGCTGTGGGCGTAATGGCAGGGTGTGCGACAAAGCGATAGGGATGGGGAAAATAAAGCCCGGCGCCATTTTCGTAAATCGCGGGCAGATGCCCATCAATCGCCTGCATCATGGCTTCGACATACGGCTGCTGTCGTCCCGTGCACAATGTAACCGCAAAAGGCGCGTCGCCCGCGCGAGCGCGGCGGTTCAGCGCAGCGACAAAGCGCAAAACGTCAAAGTCCCACGCCCCCCCTTCACCGGGAGTGAGACACCCATCAATATCTGTTACGACAACCCGCAGGTCTGCGCCGGACATTGAGCTGTTGAGTGAGGGGTGATCGAGAAAGCAAGCGCTACTCGGCACCAATCAAATGCGCGTGTTCGAGAGGAAAATGCAGACGAATGGTCGCACCGGGCGCATAGCGCGTGGGGTTGTCGGTTTGGACGCGCAGTTCGGCGATCTCACCACAGCGGACGCGATAATCGAATTTTTCACCCAGATAGGTCACTTTGGTTACCTGACCGGGGAGCACATTCTCGGTCACACCGCCATTGACGATTTTGACATCACTGGGACGGATAAAGATCAGCGCGCTCTCACCCGGCTGCGTTTGCGCGATTGGGCTGACTTGCAAGGACACACCCTCGACCGAGACCTGAACCCGGTCCGCCTGCACGGACTCGACCCGCACGGGCAAAAAGTTGGCAAGCCCGATAAAGTCTGCGACAAATTTCGAGCGCGGGCGTTCGTAGATTTCTTCCGGCGTGCCGAGCTGCGCCAGTTTGCCGCGATTCATCACGGCAATCCGGTCCGACAGCGCGAGCGCTTCCTCCTGGTCGTGAGTGACATAGATAGAGGTGATATTGAGCCGCCGCTGGAGGTCCCGAATCTCGAACCGCATCTCTTCGCGCAATTTCGCATCGAGGTTCGAAAGCGGCTCGTCAAACAAGAGGACCTTGGGTTCAACGACGAGGGCGCGCGCAAGCGACACGCGCTGCTGTTGACCGCCCGACATCTGGTTGGGCATCCGATTTTCGAGACCCGTCAGTTTGGTGAGCGCCATCACCCCACCTACGCGACGGCGGATTTCGTCGTTGGGCAATTTCTTGATGCGCAACCCATACGCAATATTTTCAAAGACGTTCAAATGCGGAAAGATGGCATAGCTTTGAAAGACCATCGCCATGTCGCGGCGATTGGGCGGCACGTCATCCAACCGCTGTTCGTCCAGCATGATGCGTCCGTCGGTGGGAAATTCAAAACCCGCAATCAAACGCAGTGTGGTCGTTTTGCCGCACCCCGAAGGACCGAGCAGGGTAAAAAATTCGCCCTTGCCGATTTCCAGCGAGACGTCGTCTACAGCTGTGACAAGTCCTTCCTGACCGCGGCCCGGAAATTTTTTGGTGATGTGTTCGAGGGATAGATACATGAGATTGCTGATTTTCGATTTTCGAATGGCGCGGAGAGCGCGGCGGCTGGCAATATACGATGGAAAATTCTAGCCGGAGCCCATCGAGACGCTGTCGCCAACACGATAGGCGCGACCCGCCCAGAAATACAAGAGACCGATGGCGGCAAGCACAATGGCGATGAGGACGACCGAATAGGCGGCGGCGAGACTGACCCCGCCCTGCTCGACCTCACTCAGAATCAAGGCGGTGAGAATGGGCCACTTGGGCGTGGTGAGAAAGATGATCGCCGAGAGTGACGTCATGTGACGCGCAAAACTAAAAATAAGACCGGCAATAAAAGCGGGCAGAATCAGCGGCAGGGTCACGGTGCGGAATGTGTGTTGAGCGTCCCCCCCCAGCGAGGTCGAGGCCTCTTCAATCGCGGGGTCAATTTGCTGCAACGAGGCGATGCTGGCGCGCACCGTGGCGGGCAAACTGCGGACCGCGTACGCGGCGATGACGATATAGGCGCTGCCAACGAGCGCAAGGGGGTCGCCGTAAAAGGTGAGCGCGCAGCTGATGGCGAGGAATACGATGGCGGCAAAGGGTCGTGTCCGCGCCGCCCAACCCGTCATGATAAATCCGCCGAGCACGATATAGGTGAAACCCAGAATTGCCAGCGGCGGTTGAAACACGAGGGTGATCCACGACGCAATCGAGGTGACGACGCCCGGGAGATAATCGCCGCCCAGAGTCCGACCCCAAACTGCCATCGGCTCGGTGAGCAGCAGAATCCACTCGCGCGAGAGCAGGTAGAGCGCCATCAACGCGAGCGTCATGAATACACGCCGCCGACGCGCAGCGGTGACGAAAAAGATACTCGCAAGCGCCAGCAGGAACAAGATTCCGCCGGCAAGATAGAGCCACTGGGTCTGGGCAAGGGTCGGCATCCAGTTCAAACCACCGCTCAGAATATTGAACTCGGAAGTGGTACGAAGGCGTTCATCATACGACGCCCAGGCGAGCACAATGCCAATCAACGACGCGGCGACGAGGATAATCAGACGCCAGCCCGCCTGTTTGGTGACCGCGCCGACAAAGAAATAGGCGAGCGCAAAATAGACAATGACGACGACAAACATGGGGGCGCGGATAAAGGCGAGAATATAGCCAATGCCCAAGATCGTGCCGGGCACCGCGCCGCCAAGATTCGACATGAAATCGAGCGATTCTTTGCCGCTGAACGCCTTGCGCACGACGAGAAAGGCAATGATGACGCCCGCCACGCCCGCGATGGGTGTGGCAACGGCGGAAAGAAAGGTGGTGTCGAGAATTGCTTCGAGACCACGCTTGAACACGCCTTGAAAATGCGAGAAATCGAGCGTGTAATCAATGCCCCACAATTTGGTGATCGAGCCGGCGAGGATTGCGGCATACAGCGTGACAATCAACACGAGGACCAGAGAGGTCAAGGTGATAAAAGTCCACCGCACAAACGGCTCGCGCACAAAGGTCGCGGCGCCGCTGGTTGGTTTCCCCGTGACCGCAATATACGAACGTCGCGAAACCCAGTAGCGTTGAAGCATAAAAACGGTCAGCGTCGGCAAGAGCAGGACGAGCGAAAGCGCCGCACCCTTTTGCAGATCGTGCTCGCCGTTGACCGCAATCCAGATTTGCGTCGAGAGGACGGTAATGTTGCCGCCGATCAGGATGGGATTGCCCAGGTCGGCGAGCGATTCGACAAACATCAGCAGGAACGACGCGGCGATGCCGGGCGTGAGCAGGGGCAGGGTGACCGTCCGGAAGATGTGCCACTTGCTGGCGCCGAGCGACAGCGCGGCTTCTTCCATGGACGGGTCAATGCGTTCGAGCAAACCGCGCAGAATCAAATAGGCGATGGCGAAAAAAGTAATGATCTGGCAAAAGATGATTCCATCCAACCCATAAATGTCGTTGATGCCCGGACCAAAACGCATGCCCAGGATATCGCGCGTGACAAAGCCCGCGCGCCCAAACAAGAGAATTGCCGATAGCGCAATGGCAAAGGGCGGCGAAATGGTCGGAAGCAGGGTGAGCGCGTGGACGAGACCCTTGAACGGAATCTGACAGCGGACGACCGTATAGGCGAATAGAAATCCGAGCAGGGTGCTGCCGAACGCCGTGAGCACGCCCATCAGCAAAGTCCACCACAAAATTTCCCAATACACGCGCGCATAGCCGGGCTCGAAATAGCGCGCAAAATATTTCAAGCTGAACTCGCCCTCGGACGTAAAGAACCCCTGCACGATCACGCGCACAAGGGGCCAGAGGACAAAGATGAGAATGAACGCGCCTGCGACGAGCAAGCCGACGAGCAGCGCAGGGTCACGCGCGATCAATCGGAACTCGCGGATACGGCGCGCCAGAGAGGATTGAGACGAAGCGGCGGACTGGGTCAGAGGGAGAGACGTGTCCATAACAGTATGCGTGTGCGCGAAACCCGCGCACACGCATCATTGGATCCGATTCTTATTGCGGGGGCTGGGCGATTTCGTTGGTGAACTTGTCAACAAATTCTTTTTTGTGCGAGCCGCACCACTCGAAATCATAGTCAATCAACTTGACCTCGAGCAGCTCCGGTCTGGACGGCTTGGCGCCCTTGACCGTCGGCGCCTGGAATGCGTTGTATTTGGGTCCCAACTCTTGCGTGGACGGTTCCAGCGCCCAGTCAAACCACGCCTTGGCAATTTCGGGGTTCTTGGCGCCTTTGACGAGACCCATACCGCCGATTTCATACCCGGTGCCTTCCGCCGGGAAACTCAAAGTCAAGGGCAGACCTTTTTCGATGCCAGCGACAATGTCATGCGAAAAGACGATGCCCAGCGCGCCTTCACCCTGACCAACGGATTGAACGGGAGCCGCGCCGCTCTTGGTGAACTGGGCGACGTTCTGGGCAAAGTTCTTGAGGTATTCCCAACCCGCTTCCTCGCCTCTTTGCTGAAGGATGGTGCAAACAAAGGTGTATGAGGTGCCCGAAGTGGCAGGGTGCGCGATATAGATTTGCCCCTTGAATTCCGGTTTGAGCAAATCGTCCATCGAGGTGGGCGCTTTTGCGTCCGGGTTGTTTTTGAGGAAATCGGTGTTGGTCCCAAAACCGAGCGAGCCGACATAGATGCCGACCCATTGACCATCGGGGTCGAGCATCAGTTTCGGGTCAATGATGTTGGCATAATTGGGGGACTGGTAGGGTTCCAGGATGCCGTCTTTTTTGGCGGCGATAAAGGAATCAATGGGACCGCCCCACCAAATATCAAACTGGGGATTCTCTTTTTCACTGCGCAAGCGGGCAAGCGCTTCGCCGCTGGAAAGGCGCACAAAATTCACGGTGACGCCGGGATATTTTGCTTCAAATTCCTTTTTCATCCCGTCGCACCATTCCTGTTGCGGCGTGCAAAGCATATTCAATTCGCCCTTGAGCTCCGCCGCTTGCGCGGCGGTGGGTTGGGCAGCCGCGGCGGTAGGTTCGGCGGCGGCAGTGGTTGGTTGCGGAGCAGCGGGGGGGGCAGCCGGTGGCGCTGCAACAGGGGCGCAACCAAGGACAAACAGGGACATTGCGATCCCAAGTCCCATCAGAACCATAAATTTGCTAATCTTCATGCCTTCTCCTCCTCGAGAAAATCAGGGTATAGATTCAAATGCGAATGAACAGTTGAAAGATACGCACACCTCCTTTGCGCTTGAGAATGGAAAGTTTTGATAATATAGCACACTTTTTGCCGAATTTCACGCGAGCGCGGATGTGGGAGGTACGCGTAGGGAACGCTCGCCGCAGCGTTCCGGCAGCAGGGAACGAAACAGCGTTCGTTCCCTACTCTCGCCTCACCTGTCATCGGAACGAAACGGCGTTCGTTCCCTACTCTCGCCCCACCTGTCATCGGAACGAAACGGCGTTCGTTCCTTACTGTTCAAAGTCGTGGCGCACATCTTGAATGGGGCTGCTACAAACCACCCGCACGGTTGGCAAAGCCGAGCGCCTCGTCGAGGGTGGGCATAAAATTGGCGCAGCCATGCTTGGTGACGACAATCGCGCCGCAGGCATTGCCGAGACGGCAGGCGCGATAGAAATCCCATTCATTGACGATGCCATAGATGAATCCGGCGGCGAACGCATCGCCGGCGCCGAGAATATTATAGACCTCGACGGGAAAACCGGGCGCATCCTGTTTTGTGCCGTCCAAGCGGTGAATGCGCGCACCGTGGACGCCGCGCTTTTCAATGACGGCGCGGGGACCGAGCGCAAGCAGAGTTTCGATCGCACGCGTGGTTTCGCCCTCGACGTGCGCGTCCGAGACCTGGCTGGCATGCATTTCAATCTGTTTGGGGTCTTGGAGCATCGTGGCGTTGATTTCGTCCTCGGTGCCAATGACGATGCTGACACTGCCGAGAGCGGACCGGGCAGCGACGCCAAAGGCGCGGGGGTCATGCCACTGGTCGGGACGAAAATCGAGATCAAGAATGACGGTGACGCCCGATTGTTTGGCGCGTTCGGCGGCAAAGAGAGTGGCGCTGCGTGAGGGTTCGCGCGAGAGGTTGGTGCCCGCAAATTCAAACACATGCGTTTGGTCGAGCGGGAGCGCAAGTACATCGTCAATAGTCAATTGGATGTCCGCCGCGTTGTCACGATAAAAGACGAGCGGGAATTTGTTGGGCGGCTCGATGCCGAGCACAACCGCAGAACTGCGTGTGCCGGGTTTGCGCGGAATGAACCGGGTGTCCACCTTTTCTCGATCGAGGAAATGGAGAATGAAATCGCCGACGGGGTCGGGACCGACGGCGGTGAGGAGCGCGACGTTCAAGCCGAGCCGTTTTGCGCCGACCGCGATATTGGTGGGCGAGCCGCCGACATAGGCGGCAAAGCCGGTGATCTCTACAAACGGGGAACCGACATTGTTTGAATACAGATCGAGTCCGCTGCGCCCCATGGTGATGAGATCGAATTGTTTCGTCACACGGCGCCTCCGCGCAAAAAGATGCTAAAATTGGGAACCGAAACGACGTCGTCGTTTCGGTTCCCAATTGAAACTGCAAGTTTACCGGAGACATTCATGCTGTCATCAGGACGGACACGGGCATTACAGGCGAGCGCGACAGCGCGCGGCGTATTTTCCATTTTGGCGATTGACCATCGCGATGCGATGCGTGTAATGGTGAATCCGAACGCGCCAGAGACGGTGAGCGCAGAGAAATTGACCGAAATCAAACTGGCTGTGGTTGGTAAACTAGCAGCCGAAGCGAGCGCCGTGCTGCTGGACCCCATTTACAGCGCGGAGCAGGCAGTTACAACTCACACTTTGCCCGGACATGTGGGGCTGCTCTGCGCGCTCGAAGACCAGGGGTATCTGGGCGACCCGTTTGCGCGCGAGACCGTTTTGTTGAACGGGTGGAGCGTAGAGCAGTCAAAATTGTTGGGCGCAACAGGCGTCAAGCTCTTGCTATTGTACAACCCCGACACGGTGAGCGCAGACGCACAGGACGACCTGGTGCGCGGTGTGTTGGACGATTGCGGGCGTTTCGAAATTCCCCTGTTTTTGGAACCGATTTCGTATGCGGCGGATGCGACAAAGCCAAAAGGCAGCGCGGAGTTTGCGCGAGAACGACGGCGGATAGTGATCGAAAGCGTGCGACGGCTGGGGGCGCTGGGACCCGATGTTCTCAAGGTCGAATTTCCGATTGATGCCAAACACGACCGGGACGAAACGGTCTGGGCGGACGCGTGCGCCGAGCTGAACGCCGCGTCCCCCGTGCCGTGGGCATTGTTATCCGGCGACGAGCCGTTCGACACATTCAAACGTCAGCTGCAGATTGCGTGTGAGAACGGGTGCAGCGGGTTTCTGGTCGGACGCTCGGTGTGGCGTGACGCGGCGACGTTGGCAGGCGCGGCACGTGATGATTTTCTCGAAACAACAGCACGCCCGCGCTTGTGCGAGTTGGCGGCGATTGCGGACCGATACGCGACGCCATGGCACAGACACTAAAACTTGCGGCTCCATTCGCGGGGCCAGCGTTCTACAACGACCTTGGTCTGGGTGTAAAACTCGACGGCGTGCTGCCCCTGCGCGTGCAGGTCGCCAAAAAAGCTCTCGTTCCAGCCACTGAACGGAAAGAACGCCATCGGCGCGGCGACGCCGACGTTGATGCCAACATTTCCCGCGTTCACTTCGTAACGAAATTTCCGCGCGGCTGCGCCGCTCGAAGTAAAAATGCACGCCATGTTGCCATACGCCGAGCGATTGACGAATTGGAGAGCATCGTCCACCGTCTCGGCATGGACCAGATTCAGGACAGGACCGAAAATTTCGGTGCGCGCCAGATCGCTGTCGGGCGCAACGTTTTGGAGGATGGTGGGGCGAAGGAAAAAACCGCCTTCATACCCGTGAATGGGTTGATTGCGTCCATCCAGCAAAATTTCTGCGCCCTGTGATTGCCCAAGCGCAATGAGTTTTTCGATGCGCGTCTTGCTCGCGGCGCTGATCACAGGTCCCATCTGGATGCCCTCATCAAGCCCCGAGCCCACTTGACGATTCGACGCGGCGCCGATAATCGCCTCACCAAACATCTCGCGCGCGGCTCCGACGGCAATTGCCACCGAGGATGCAAGACACCGCTGACCCGCGCAGCCAAACGCGCTGTCGGCAACTATCTTGGTCGTCATTTCCACATCGGCGTCGGGCAAGACCACGACAGGATTCTTGGCGCCCCCCTGACATTGGGCGCGTTTGCCATTGGCAGTCGCGCGACTATAGACGTGTTTTGCCACCGCCGACGAGCCGACAAACGAGATCGCGCGGATGGTGGGATGGTCGAGGATGCTGTTGACGGTGTCCTTGGAGCCGTGCACGAGCTGCACAACGCCTTGCGGCAGACCGGTGGCATGCAAGAGGTCAATCAATTTCACGGCGGTCAGCGGGACGCGTTCGCTCGGTTTCAGGATAAAGGTGTTGCCGCATGCAATCGCATAGGGCAAGAACCAGAGCGGAATCATGGCGGGGAAATTAAAGGGGGTGATTGCCGCGACGACGCCGACGGGCTGACGAATCATGAATTCGTCAATTCCGCTCGCAATGTCTTCACTCAAATAGCCCTGGATCAGACTGGGGATGCCGCAGGCAACTTCGACATTTTCGATGCCGCGCTGTAATTCGCCAACCGACTCGGCATAGGTTTTGCCACACTCGGTAGTTATGATGCGCCCGATCTCTTGCGCGTTGTCCTGGAGCAGGGTCTTGTATCTGTAAAGATACTGGGCGCGGTCATTTGGCGGGGTGCGTCGCCATGCGGGATACGCGGCTAGCGCCGCCTGCGCGGCGGCGTCTATCTCGGCGGGGGTCGAAAAAGGGACGCGCGCAATGTTTTCACCCGTCGCCGGATTGGGAATATCCCAATATTCGGTCGAATCTGAGGTTTGCCATTGTCCGTTGATGAAATTTTGGACGTGTTGCATGTCACTCCAATCAAAGGTTATGCGCCACGGACGGTCAAACGCAAGACGTCAGGGTCTGCGTTATTTTTTCGAGCCCGCCGCGATTTCGGCGACCGGGACCCAGCCGGGGGGCGGAGTTTCGGCGACGCCGGTGAATTCGTTGACCCAGGCAGAAGTGCCTTGCAGTTGACGGTTGAGTGGCGGCAGAACATTATGCAGCTCGTGCCCGTAGGTCGGCATTTTTTGCGAGCGTTCCCACGCCTGCACCCATACACAGCGCATCTCGGGAATCACTTCGCAGTGGCCATTCGCGCGGACGCCGCCGCAGGGTCCGTTTCGTAGATTTTTTGGACAGTTCATCGGGCATGTCATGCCCGTCGAATGAAGCACACACTGCCCACACATTTTGCAGTTAAAGATTTCTCCCTTGCCCACCTCTTCGCCGACGACGAGCAGTTTTTCGACGCCGCCGCCGGGTTTGAGCCAGCGGCGAAACGGAACGAGGGCATGATGGGTCATGTCGTATGCCCATTCTAAAAAGTGCGGATAATTTTGAAGCCAACGAAACATATGTTTGTGTTCTCTGGGGCAAATGGCGACAGGTTCGCAGCAAATTCGTCCTACCGGATGTCAGCCGATGCCGATGTCGCGCAGATAGCGGCGCGTGCGGGCGGCGATGGGCAGGGGTTTGTCGAACGGAGCAGGATACATGTCCTGCTCGACAATGCCCCAACCCTCAAAGTTAATTTCCTTTAGCATATCGCGAAACGCGATAAAGTCTACTGCTCCCTCTGAAGGTTCGCAAAACATGTCTTGTGCGACAGCAAGGGCAAAGGGAATGTTTTCGTCCTTGACGCGCCTGCGCATTGTCGCATCCACGCTTTTGAGGTGAAGATATGGAATGCGTTTGTGATGTTTGCGCATGAACGCAACAGGATCACCATAGCGATACGCGTGATGTCCCGTGTCCAGACAGAGCGCGACATATTCAGGGTCGGTGTCGTTCAACAGCGCTTCGATCTGGTCTTCGTATTCGACGTGCGTTTCAGCATGCGGGTGATAGACGAGCTGCAAGCCATACTTGTCACGCGCGAGTTTGCCGACGAGGTTGCTGGTTTCGACCAGCTGCTTCCAGCCCTTGGCGTCCAACCGGCTCGGACGCGTGGGAGTGCCCGTGAAAAGGTCGGAATAGGTGTCGTCAATCAACACCATGAACTTGCCGCCCATCGCGCTGACGAGTTCGCCGACGCGGTGCGCCTCGGCTTGAATGGCATCCCAGGCATCGGCGTCTTCCAAATGGCTCATCACAAAGGTGCCCGTGACATGAAGCTTGCGTTTGCCGAGCTCTTGCCGAAGCGCCGACAGTTCGGACGGGAGATAGCCATATGGACCGAGTTCGATCCATTCATAGCCCGCCTGCTGGACTTGATCGAGAAAGCTGCTCCAGGGAATTTGTTTGGGGTCGCTGGAAAACCAGACGCCCCAGCTGTCGGGTGCAGTGCCAACAGTGACTTGCATGGTGAACTCCTCTACCGCTTGATTTATCCTAGCCAATCCCAATTTGCTTGAGATAGACAAGTTTCGGCGTCCATAGTCCACGGCTGCCGATAAATCTTGCATGACACATGAGCAGAGAACTGCCAACCGCCGTCGTTCAAGGAATAATACTCGAGGACGGCAGCCAGTGCAGCGCAGTTTTGGCGGCTTGATTGCTGCACCGCCATGACGGCGGACATTCAGCTGCATTATCTCTGCCCGGTCGGGCTGCTCCGATTGAATCGGCGAGCCGGTCAAGATATTCGCCTTGGCGCAAAGGTTCGGCGACGATATTGAATACAGAACCTGCGGGAGCGTTCTCGATTGCCGCAACAACTGCGGATGCCATGTCCATAACATGGATCAGTGAAGTAAAGTTTCTGCCGTCACAGGCGACACTCTCCTTGCCCGCGCGCAGTCTTGCAATCGTATCCTGCTGAAATGTGTCCTTGCCCACAAACGAGCCGCCGCGCAGAATACACCATTCCATTTTCTCCAATGGCGTATCCCGCACCATTTGCTCCATCGCTATCACGGGGGCGGTAGTCCGGGCGCGCGTGGGCGATGAATCAAGCGGCATGTCTTCGGTAATCCAATCATCCCCGTGATCAGGGTATGCCATCGTGATGCTCTGCTGCAAGTATCGTCTCACCCCAGCTCTCTGAGACGCATCAAGCAACATACGAACGCCGTCCGTCCTCAAGCGCGTGTTCGCTTCCCAGGCGTTGGGAGCCGTGAAATCGCTCGGAATCGCCGTGGCAAGATGCGCCACTATATCGCAGCCCTCGAGCATGGAGGGCAATTCATTTGCGATATTTGAAAGCAGATCACATTCGACGATTTCAGTTACTTGCGGAAACAGCATGTGCGCTTTGGCGGTCGAGCGCGCCAATACGCGCACAGTATAACTCTTTTGCAAGAGCATGGGCACGAGCGCGCGTCCCAAGACTCCTGTCGCTCCAACGATTGCTACTCTCATCTATTTGCCTCGAATTTATGTGTGATAACGCTGCCACTTTGCGCGGTCCTGTTCGTAGGTGACGCGCGCTTGCTGCGTTTCCGGGATGTCGGTCACCTGGGCGGGGGCTACGTCCCACCACACTTCGGATGACGGACCATAGCGGTGTTTTTCGACCTCGACGACGATGACGCATGAGCGTGTTTCCGCGCGCGCTTTAGCGAGGGCGCGTTCGAGCTCTTCCGGGGTTTCCACGTTCCAGGCACGCGCGCCCATACTCTCGGCGTTCTTGGCATAATCAATATTGAGATAGTCCCCTTCGAGGCGATCTACTGTTTCGTCACGCGCGCGAAATTCGTTGCCAAAGCTGACGCCGACGCGGCCCATTTGCAGACGGCGAATGATTTGAAACCCGTGATTGTTGGAAAGGATGACCGTGATCTTGAGACCTTCCTGCATTGCCGTGACCAGTTCGGTGGGGTTCATCAGATATGTGCCATCGCCGATAAAAACATAGACCTCGCCCTCGGGCTGCGCCATGCGCACACCCAGACCCGCGGGAATCTCATAGCCCATGCACGAATAGCCAAACTCGATATGCGCGCGTTTTCCGCCGCGCGGGTCCCAGAGCTGGTGCAGGTCGCCGGGAGCGCCGCCTGCGGCGGAGATAATCGTGTCACCGGACCGGGCGGCGCGATTGATGACGTTGATGGCGTGGAGTTGATTGAAAATTTCGCCGGGGTGACGGACAAAGACCTCTTTTTGCAAGAGCGCCTGCCAGTCCTGGTTCTCGACCTCGATCTCTTCGACATACGCGGGATTCGGACGGATGCCCGCCTCGACCGCTGTCTTGTGAAGTGCGCGGATTGCCTCGCGCGCATCGGCGAGGATGGGGAGCGCGCCTTGTTTGAACGCGTCGTGCCCGTTGACATTGATACCGATGAATTTCACGTCGGGATTTTGGAACGCGGACTGCGAGCCGGTCGTAAAGTCGGTGAGACGCGTGCCGATGCAAATGACGAGGTCGGCTTGATGCACCAGACGTCCGGCCGCGCCCGTGCCCGTTGCACCCAAGCCACCGATGGAAAAGGTCGTTTCGTCGCCCGCTATTCCTGCAGCGGACATTGCGCCCTTGCCCGCCATCGTTTCACCGACGGGGATGCCCAGCGCGCGGGCAAACGCTTGCAGTTCCGCCTCTGCCTCGGAATAGATGACGCCGCCGCCCGCGATGATGATGGGACGCTGCGCCGCTTGAAGCAGCGCCACTGCCTCCTGAATCCGCATGGGGTCCGGTTGGCGACGCTCGACGCGCCAGACCCGTTCGCGAAACAGGTGGGCGGGGTAATCGTAGGCGTGCGCCTGCACATCGTGCGGCAGCGAGACGACCACTGCGCCCGTTTCGGCAGGGTCGGTGAGGATGCGCATCGCTTCGGGGAGCGCGGTGAGCAACTGTTCGGGGCGCGAGATGCGGTCAAAGAAACGGCTGATGGGACGAAAACAATCATTCACACTCACGTCAGCCGAGATGGGATGTTCGAGCTGCTGGAGCACCGGTCCTTGATGCCGTGTGACATAGTAATCGGCGGGGAGCAGCAAGACGGGCAAGCGATTGATCGTCGCCGTCGCCGCGCCCGTGACCATGTTGGTCGAGCCAGGTCCAATAGAGGACGCGCACGCCAACGTGGCGAGACGACGGTTCGCTTTGGCAAAACCGCTCGCAATGTGGACCATGGATTGTTCGTTACGCGTTTGATGAAAGGGCAAGTCCTTGCCATATTCGATGAGCGCTTGCCCCAACCCCGCCACATTGCCATGTCCAAAAATTCCAAAGATGCCCGGAATGAGCCGTCGGGTGTTGCCGTCACGTTCGCTATACTGCATTGTCAGATACTTGACCAGCGCCTGTGCTACGGTCAAGCGAATCGTTTCGGTCATAGGTCATCTCTCCTTGTATTGATCGGCAGATATTTTGCGTCCAACAATTTTACCAACAAATTGTCCGAGGGGAATGGCGGGGCGAGTTGTTGGCGAAACCCTTCGACGTAAACGAGATCGCGCTGCTCGCCTGTCTAACGTGCCCAGTGGCGCATGGTCTCGACTCCATGCCAAAACGAATCTGAATCCATTCTCGCTAGCTGCATGGCACGCCAATATTTTTTCTTTGGACTCTATCGTCGAGCCGATATCCACATACGTTGGCGAATCTATGGGGTCGCCAAACACATCCATCCAGTGAATCGGCGCGCAATAATAGAGATGCGGAATGGTTTTGATCAGCGGCGCGGGATTGGATGCACCGACGCAAAAGTTTGGCGCGGAGGCGTTGGTTGCGGCATCGCGCACAATCATGGATGTAAATTCATGATCGAGAATGTAATCGTGTGGCGAGAGCATAATAACAACATCGGGTCTGACATGGCAAGAAATCTCGATGACGAGGTCGCGCGGCCCCTTTTTGAAAAAGATGTGTGTGTCGGGCACACGCGCGGGTTCGATTGCCAGAATGTTCATGGTGGTCGCTTTTGATGACGTTCAAAGGCGGCGGGGCGAAGTTGAGCAACGACACCGCCATCTACATAGAGAACCTGTCCAGTGATAAAGGAAGCGTCATCGCTAGCAAAATACAGCGCCGCGCCTGCAATATCGGACGGCTGACCGAGGCGTTCGAGAGGGATGGTCTTGCGCATGCGCTCGACGTTTTCTTCGGTCTTGAGCAAGCCAAGCAGGGCCGGTGTAGCGATAGGTCCGGGTCCGATGCAGTTGACGCGAATTTGCCAGGGAGCCAGGTCCATTGCCATCGCGCGGGTTGCAGCTTCGATGCCACCCTTGGTGGCATCATAGGCGACCATTTCGCGATGGGCGCGTGCCGCGCCGAACGAACTCATGTTGACGATGGAACCGGGTTTCTTTTGTTCCGCCCAAAGGCGCGCGGCGCGTTGGGAACAGAGAAACATACTTTTGAGATTGCTGTTCATGACCGTGTCCCAAAATTCTTCAGTCATATCGAGAAAGTGGGAAATGGGCACAGCCCACGCGGCATTGTTGACGAGAATATCTACCGTGCCAAACGCTTTCAGTGTTTCGTCATAAAGGCGCGCGACCTCTTGCGTCTTACTCACATCTGCGGTGACAGTCAAAACTTTGCTGCCGTGAGCGCTGACCGCTGCCTGTGCCTCTGGAAGGACCGAGGTATCACGGTCCACGACGACGACGGCTGCGCCTTCTTGCGCAAAACGTTCGGCAATGCCGCGTCCGATGCCCTTCCCCGAGCCGGTGACGATGGCGACTTGATTTCGTAGTCTCATTCATGTATTCCCAAAAGAGACGCATTAATTTGCGCCTCTACGAACCAGATAGCCTGTTCAGATTGTCAAGGTATTGGGCGGTGGCGGCGCGGAGCCAGCCGTCATAGATGGTCATGATAAGGCGCGCGCCGCTTTTGAGATTACGTTCCAACATTGTATCAGTGAGACCGAGCGCTCCGGCGGTGCGCCCCGCCGCGACGATTTTGCGGATGGATTGGTCGACGACCTTGATCACTTCCGGGTGTTCCATCTGCGCCACATAGCCCATCGTCTGGGACAAGTCGCCCGCCGCGACAAGGAACGCATCAATGCCGTCCACCTCGAGGATCTCGTCGAGATTTTCGACCGCACGCAGCTCCTCGATGAGAACTATGACCATGATTTCGTCGTTGGCGTGTTCAAAGTAATCGGGTACACCGTAGGAACGACGGCTCGGATAAATACCGCGCTGACCGATGGGCCCGAATTTGGCGGAACGGACGATGCGCTCGGCTTGTTCGCGCGTGTTGACGTGCGGAATGACGATGCTGTTGACGCCGCGATCAAGCGCGCGGGTAATGACCCAGGGTTCATCGGAATAGACGCGCAGTACGGACGAGATGTCCCACAAGTCGCACGCCCGCGCGAGATCGTCAATCTGGTGCCAACTGACCGTGCCGTGCTCTCCCTCCAACCACATGCCGTCAAAACCCAATGGCCCGAAAAAATCAATGGTGTGTGTGCTGTTATCGTGTCCGCCGAGAACGGTGGCGACCTGTCCGGCATTTAGTTTTTCTTTGATGCGATTACCGCGAGGGGGCATGTGAGCTCCTATAACAAAGTAAATTCAAAATCCGTTCATCTTTTCAAAATTCCAGCGCACCGCGCCGAGCGTGCCATTCGCCTCGGACGCCATTTCGCACTGGGCGCCGTTGATGATGCGGCATGCTTCGAACGTGCCCTGCACGCCGTTGATAAAGCAGACGAGTGCGCCGACATAATCTTTATTGGTGATGGGTCCGGTCGGACCCTTTGTCCGCTGCGAATAATGCGTGCCCTCCCCCGGCGCCGCGAGTAGGCGTTCAGGAATGAATGTCTCGCGATTGTCTGACATGATTGAGACCATTCACTCGCGCGCGGCGCGGAGATATTCGCGCATGGCAGACGCAAAGATCGCCTCAGATGTGATGCCGATATAGCGCGCGCCCCGCGCGCGCCATTCGCGCGCCGCCGACGCATTGCCGACCATGATACCCAAGGTGGCGGATGAGTTTTTGACTGTTTCGACGATGCGCGAGATCGCGTCCTGCACGCTGGGATGCGCGACATTGCCGGGGACGCCAAGCGAGTGCGACAAATCGGTGGGTCCAATAAAGATCACATCCACTCCCGGCACCTCGACGATTTCGGGCAGTTGATTGACAGCATCAATCGTCTCGATATGAATGACGACGAGAGTTTCCCGATTCGCTTTTTGAACGTATTCGGCGAACGAGCCGCGCTGTCCATAATCGGCTGCACGAATGGCCGCCAGACCGCGAATGCCTGTGGGATGATATTTGACGGATCGGATGGCGGCGCGCGCTTCGGCGGCGCTGTTGACCCACGGAATATGCAGACCCTGCGCGCCCGAATCCATGTAGCGCAAAATGATAGGCGGGAGATTCGTGGTAACGCGAATGAGGGGTGTCATGTCGCGCAGTTCGGCAGAGCGCACCATGTTTTCGCAATCACGCGGCTCGATAACGCCGTGCTCGGCATCAAAGATGCAAAAATCCCACCCCTGATAGCCGATGACCTCGACCAGCGTCGGGTCAGGATAACGGACAAAGACGCCGAGAACGGTTTCGCCGGCTTGAAGTTTCGCCTTGGTTTTGTTTGTCTGCAAGAGTATCTCCGGGAGGTTGTCATAGTTGATGAGTCGTTATGATCGGGTCGGAAAACACGAATCTTGGCTGCGCTCTGCGTAACAACGAATTTGGACGAATGGGTTTGGAAACGAGTTTTGTGAGACGGTATGTTGGTACATCAACCGGACGCTATTCGTCGGGTGATTTGCGCAGGGTGCTGGCCTGCAAGACGACGATGCGCGTTTCGGCAGGCAGATTGGCACGCGTGATTTCGATCTCGGGTGTCGGATTGACGACGACGGATTCGGGCTGAAAAAACGCCGTAAATTCAGTGACGGGCAGCATTTTCACTTTGGTGAATGGCAAATCGTAATGGACGGGAATCATGATGCGCGGTTTCACGGCGCGCACGGCGTCAGCCAGATCGGCGAGATCAATCGTGGGCGGACCACCTGTCGGAGCAATGAGCACATCTATGCCAAGCAGCGACGCGAGCTGGTGCTCGGTGATGCGGTTGCCAATGTCGCCGAGATGCGCGACGCGCAGTCCGTCGAGATTGAACAGGTACATGGCGTTGTCACGCGGGCGTTCCTTGTAAATCAAGCTCTCTTGTGCATAAATGGGCGTAATGTGAATGTCCTTGACTGTCTCGCCCTCGGGTTCCAGCTCGGTGGCTGTGACGACAATAGGATTCCCCGTAATCATTTCGGCGTGATTGTGTCCTGAATCATCCGCCGAACTGCGAATCACAATGTCAGCAGGTTCGGCGATGGGCAAAAAGCCGAGTTCCTGCGGGGTATAAGGATCGGTGATAATGGTCAAGCTATCGCCTTGCAGCTTTACCGAAGCATGGGCAAACCATTTAACATACATATGCCCTCCAGGAAGCAAAGCAGCGGCTGGCAACAGATTGCGGACACCAAGGTCCAATCGTCAAACGGCGAGAAAAATCAGCAAGAGCCTTGGGCTGATTTGCCAAAATACAAACGCGCGGCGTTGTGATGCATCATCTGTTCGCGTTCCGCGCCTGTCATGTAGGTGAAATAGCGTTCCTGCAAAAGCAGGTTGCGACGATAACCTGCGGCGAGCAGGATGTGCGGAAAATCGCTGCCCCAGAGCATGCGCCGCGCACCGAACGCCTCATACACCGCGCGGGCATACTGCCAACAGTCCTGCCACGGATATTTTTCGCGCGAGAAATAGTAATAGCCCGTCGCCTTGACATATACATTCGGAAAACGCGCCAGCGCGAGCAGATTTTGGAACTCGGTTGCATCCACCCCTGCACTCACGTCAGGGTGAGCGTAATGGTCAACTACGATGGTTGCTTCCGGGAAACGGTCCGCGAGTGTGTCCAAAATCGGCAGATGCTCGGGATTGGCAAGCACACTGACAACTGCATTCGACACGACGGCGCGCTCCCAGAGAGGAAACGTACACGGGTCGCCAAACGCAGATTGTTCCCCGGCGAGCCGCGGACGCAGGCGAATGCCCTTGCAGCCGCGTTCTTCGACCCAATAGCGCAGTTTCTGAGCCGCGTCGGGCAGGCGGGGATCCACCACGCAGACAGCTGCGAAATTTTTTGGTTCGCGCATCGCGCAATCGGCGACATAGCTGTTGTCACTGCCGGGGAAAAGAGGCTGGACCAAGACCGCACCGACAATCCCATACTCATCCATATACTCTCTTAACAGTTCGAGCGGCACGTCCGAATATGGGCTGACGTGTGTTGCCGAGCGGTTGGGATATGTGCTCGTGGCACGCCAAATGTGCAAATGGGCGTCTATGGTCATACCGTCACCGCCGCCGAGACCTGCGGCGCAGTTTGTTTGACCGGAACCAGGTCCTTGAGTTTCAAACGCGGCAAGAGACCCGCGCGGTGGATGATTTCAGCGACCATTTCTTCCTGACGATATGCCATGACATGCACGCCTGCCACGCCCTCGATTTCACGAATCTGTTGAATCAGCTCGACACAGATTTGCATGCCCTCTTCCTGCCCGCGCGCTTTGGGCGTGTCGTTCATGCGCTTGACGAGCGCATCGGGAATGACCACGCCCGGCACCTTGTTGCGCATAAACTCGACGACTTTGGGTGAACGCAGGGGTCCGACGCCCGCGAGAATATAAATCCGTTCGTGAAAACCCAGGTCCACGATGCGTTTCATGAAATTGCGAAAGATTTCGATATCAAACACGTATTGGGTTTGAAGAAACTCGGCGCCCGCCGCGATCTTTTTGCCCACGCGTTCGGGACGCCACGGCAGTGGCGGCGCAAACGGGTTTTCAACCGCGCCGACAAAAATGTTGGGGCGAGTCGAGAGCTTGCGCCCGCTCAAAAACGTCCCGCGGTCACGCATCAACGTCACGGTGCGTAAAAGTTGGACCGAATCGAAATCGAATACGCGCTTGGCTGCGGGTTGGTCCCCCGCCGTCACATCGTCCCCCGTAATGCACAAGACATTTTTGACGCCCAGCGCCGCGGCGCCGAGCAGATCGCCCTGCAGGGCAATGCGATTCCGGTCGCGGCAGGACATTTGCAGAACGACCTCATAACCCGCCCGCACAAGCAGCGCGCACATGCCCAGCGACGACATGTGAACGTTCGCCCCCGCGGCATCGGTCGCATTGATCGCATCCGCCACTTCGGAAAGCACGAGCGCGGCGTCATAAACTTCTTGCGGCGCCGCCGAGTCGGGCGCGTTCAGTTCTGCGGTTACGGCAAAGAGTCCGGCGCGGAGGACGCGTTCGAGACGCCCCCCGGCGCGCATTGGTTTGGATTCATGAACGCTCATGTTTGATTGGCTCAAAGTTTTCCGTATTCGCGTGCGGTGTCGGTAAAGGCGTGCCAGTTGCCCGGAGCAACGTCAAAGACCTGCCCACAGGCGCGGAGAATGTAACGCCCATCCGCCGCTGCCGCGTCGAGACACCGTTTCACTTCGTCACGCACCTCGTCGGCGGATGCCTCGCCAAGCAACCGTTCGTTAAAGCCGCCGTTCAGAGTAATCTGGCTGCCAACCTGTTCCTTTACGGTTGCGAGGTCAAAATCACCGGAACTGGATTTGGGCGTCAGGGTTTCCAACGCCTCCGCGCCGGTGGATACCATATCTTGTAAAAAGACGGTGCCGCGACCGCAGTTGTGATAACTGACCAGGATCCCCGCTTCTTGCGCCGCATGCACCACTTGCTTGTCGTATGGTAGGATAAATTCGCGGTAGACGGCGGGTGAAAGTCCGATCCCAATCCAGCTCTGATCATAGAGAATCGAATGGATGCCCGTGCTCGCGAGATGTTTGACGCGCCTCACGGAGCGTTCGGTAAGGAATTCCGAAAGACGATGCACAAATTCAGGACGCTCGTAGAGGTCCGTGCAGAGCGCAATCAACCCGCGCATGTTTGCCGCTTCGCCCCAGACACCGATGAAATTGTGCGTAAAAAACGCGCGGTCGCCTACGGTTTCAATCATGGCAGAGAGTTTGGTATGATCGAGGGTCTCGGGCGAAGGCATGTATTTGCGCAAGAGTTCGAGATCGTCCTCTTGTTTGATGGGGCGCGCGTTTTCGCTTACCTGCGCGTTGCCGACAGTATAGCCCCAGTCCAGCACACCCTCGGACGTATCCACCGTAAAGTCGTACGTAACAAATCCCCTGCCACGCTCGACGACGCGCTGTTGTACATTCCAATGCTCCAGACCTTCGGCCGACCAACTGTACAAAAAGCGCCAATAGTTGTGCATCGAGAACCAGCGGTCGTCTACGGTCACGACGATGGGATCGAGACCCAACTGCTCTTGCAGTTCAATCAGGGGCAAAGGATTTTCGACATGCTCGCGCAGAATGGTCGGAATGCTCTTGCCCAGCATTGTCTCGAGTAAAGGCATTCCAATCCATGCGACAATCGGAATTCGATCAATTGGCTTGCCCGTATAGGCAGCCCGAAAGCGTTCTACGGTATTCATGATTCACCTCGCCAGAAGGCATGGGCGCGTTATTTCAGGTGGGCCCAGCGCGGGAGTTTCAAAACTTCTGGGTTAACGACATGATCCGGGCGGCGTCCCGACAAAAGGTCTGCAACATTCTGTGCTGCTTTGGTTTCAAGTTCGACAACCGATTCTTCAGAATAGAATGCCACGTGTGGGGTCGCCAAAAGATTCGGCGCGTTCAACAGAGGATGTCCCGGTGGGAGTCGTTCGGGCTCGAAGACATCCAGCCCTGCACCCGCCAGCCAACCTTCGTGCAGCGCAAGCAGCAGCGCGGACTGGTCAATGACGCCGCCGCGCGAGGTATTGACGAGGAACGCGGTCGGTTTCATTCTGCGCAAGAGATCCCGATTGACCATATGGCGCGTTTGCGGCGAAAGCGGCATGTGGACGCTGATGCAATCGGCACGGGAAAAGAGCTCGTCGAGACTTACCGATTCAGTATGATGCTGGACAAAGACCCCTGCGGGCAGAAAAGGGTCATGAGCGATCAGTTTGAAACCCAAGCCGCGCGCTTTTGCGGCGAGTGTCTGTCCGATTTTGCCAAAACCGAGAATACCCAGCGTGCGCCCCGCCATACGAAACATGGGCATGCCGGTTTTGAGTTCCCAGTTGCCTGCGCGCACCGCCGAATCGTAACTGCATACATGCCGCGCCAGCGAGAAAAAGAACGCGAGCGCGTGCTCGGCGACCTCGTCCAAACAGTACGCGGGCACATTGGTCACGGGAATGCCGAGTTCTGTGGCTTGGTCCACGGCAATGTTATCCACGCCGATGCCATAACGCCCGATGATTTGCAGTTTCTTGCCCGCCCGGACCACCTTGGGCGTCACGTGCGCAAAGCAGGTGAGAATCGCATCCGCTTCGGGGACAAGTTTGACAAGTTCTTGCTCGCTCCCAGTTTCCGCGGTTAGAAGGGATGCGCCCACCTCTGCCAACACCCGGGCCTCGGGCTCGGTGGATGACCAGGTATAGTCCGTTACGAGTACTACTTTGTCTGTCACTGATGGCTCCGTTGAAAAGTAGGACAAATTTGTAAATTTGTCGTACCACTCCTATGTTTCATGGACCTCGGCTTTGTTCATCATTTCTTCGACCGCTTGGACGGCATCCGAGAGTTCCTTTTTGACCTGGCCATCGCCAACATCATATCCCATCTCTGCCGCGAACTGCTTGGCGAGGCGCACGGTAGAGTTGGCATCCAGAGCATAACCGTCGGCGCCCATGCGGTTTGCGTATTCCTGTGTAACCGGCGCGCCGCCCACCATAACGCGGATCTTGTCGCGCAGCCCCTCTTTGGTCAATGCTTCGATATTCACTTTGAACACGGGCATGGTGGTGGTCAAAAAGGCGGACATGCCGACAATCGGAGGATTGTGTTGTTTGATGGCAGCCATCATCTTGTCGGTTGAACAGTTGACGCCGAGGTCTATGACAGTAAAGCCCGCGCCTTCGAGCATGATGTTGCAAAGATTTTTGCCAATGTCGTGCACGTCGCCCTTGACGGTGAACATGAGGACAGTAGCAATAGGTTTGGCGCCGGACGCGACCAGAAGCGGGCGCAAAATAGTCATTGCGCCCTGCATCGCTTTAGCCGCGACCAACATTTCGGGAACGAAATAATCGCCCACTTCAAAACGCCGCCCGACTTCTTGCAGGGACGGAATCAACGCGCCAAAGAGCATATCCATCGGCGTCATACCCAGCGCCACGCCTTCGTTGGTCAGCTCTTCGACAGCTTTGCGGTTGCCGGTCAGGGTGTTGTCGAACAGTCCTTGTTTGATTTCTTGTTCGCGACTCATTTAATTTCACCTCTTGGAATTGGGCGGCGGACAGCGGTCAAAAGTGACCGAAGCCGCTCCGCTGAATTTAGTTTTTGCGGTTGTCCTCGCAGGTGGCGACGATTTCCTTCAAGTTCTCAACGGTGGTCTGCAAGGGGACGGCACATTCGGGCGCGATGATGTGAACACCGGCGTCTATGGCGCGTTGCGCTTCGAAGCGGACCTCGGCGGGGCCGCGCGAGAACAGGGTTACGGGGTTGTTGATGTTGCCCGCGAGTTTGATTTTATCCTGCGTTTCGGCGATCGCTTTGTCGGGCGGGACCTGGGACTCGAAATGGAATGCGCTGAACCCCGCCTGACGGAAATATTGAATGCGGTCGAGCGTTGGTCCGCAACAGTGCAGAATGACGGGCGCAGGCACCTGTGGGACCAATTCCTGATGCAGGGGCAAAAGAAAATCGCGGTAGGTGGTGTTGCGGACGAGATCGCCCGTCGCGTGATCTGCCCACAGAATCGCATCCGCGCCTGCCGCGAGCTGCGCCCTGGCAAAAGTAATCGGCACCACCTTTAGAGTTTCCAGCGACAAGCGCACGCGGTCGGGGTCCATGATCGTGTCGTATAAAAATTCCTGCACATTGTACATATGATACGACAACGTCCAGGGACCCATCACTTTGCCGAGAATCATGACCTCGTCGCCAAAGTGTTTTTTGAGCTCGCGAATCGCTTCGAGGGCACAGCGGACATATTTGTCGTTGAGAAATGAATCGGGAAACCCATCGGGCAGTTTGATTTCAGCTTGGCGGTCTTCCCAGGGATGGGTAAGCGGGGTTGGCATCATGGTCGTATCGGACCATTCCACCTCACATCCCAGCGCCGTCGCTTCCTGCGAAATGCTAAAGATCGGCATGACGCTGTCAAATCCCATCACCTCATGCGCACCAGCCGCGAGCTGCGCCATAGGAACAGGTTCGGTATTGGCGGCAGGAAAATGCGAGTCTACAATATCCATCAGTTCATAGTTGATTACCGAGACGATACTTGCCGCCGGCGGACGGTCTACCGGTTCGCCGTTCAAAGCGGCGAGAAAGCGTTGTTTACCTGTCATGCGTTCCATCTCAGACCTCCATTTTCCTTCACGCCCGCAGATCCGTCGCGGGGGATTTTTCGCTCGAGACATTCGAATTTTCGACCCGATTCCCCAGTGCGCGGGCGCGGCGTTCGGCGAGCCGGGGCAACACTTGCGGGTTCAAAAGATGCGGCGGGCGTTCGCCGCGCAAGATCATGAGCGCCTGCGAGATTGCCTGCTCCCACAACCGGTCCTTGCTCTGCATCGACGCGCCCGCAATATGGGGTGTCGCCACCACATTATCGAGATTTAAGAGCGGGTGACCGGGTTCGGGCGGTTCGGGGTCAAACACATCCAACCCCGCGCCTGCCAGTTTGCCGTCCGTGAGGGCGCGGTAGAGCGCCGCTTGATCCGCCAGACCGCCGCGCGCCGTATTGACGAGATAGGCGCCCGTTTTCATTTGAGCAATCGTCTCGGCATTGATCAGGTGCCGCGTTTCGGGGGAAAGAGGCACGTGCAGTGAAATCACATCCCCCTGTCCCAATGCAAATTCCAGCGTGGGCGCGAGTTCAATGTCGAGTTCTCGCGCGCGTTCCGGCGTGATGAATGGGTCATACGCCAAAACTCGCATACCAAGGGCGCGCGCCACCTGGGCGACGCGCGAACCGATGCGCCCAACGCCAATGAGTGCGAGCGTCAGCCCGTGCGCTTCAAGCCCCACATACTCGCTGAAAAAGTCGCGCCGTTCGGTCCCGCGCAGCATTTTTTCCGCGGACTTGACGTGACGCAGGACGGTCAGCATGAGCGTGATGGCAAATTCGGCGGTGGAAATCGTGGGCGCATCGGGCGTGACACAAATGGCGACGCCGCGTTCGGTCGCTTGATCCACCGAGATGTTGTCGTACCCAATGCCCGTGCGCGAGACCACACACACGTGAGCGGCGCGATCAAAAAAGCCGCCGTCATAACGGACGCGTGATGAGGCAATTACGGCTTGCGCGCCTGCCTGTGCAATCAAGTCAACATCCGGGTTCAAACGTCCGGGGCCCACGGCAACTGCCTGATCCTGAATCAGGTGGGCATAGATGGGGGGCAAGCCCCGTTCAAACCAAATGCGGAACATGTGCGTTGTGCCTCTTGTGCCCTTGCAACTAATCCACGCGATAGAGCGGTTCAAGACCGGCGGCGAGACGGTCGGCGTTGGTGGCGGCGCACCCCGCGCGCTTGCACGAGGTGCCGTCGGTGACACCCGCAATGTGCGGTGTGGTGATGACGTTAGGCAAGGCAAAGATCGGATCGTTCAAGTCCGGCGGTTCTTTGCCAAAGACATCAATGCCCGCGCCCGCAATCTTGCCTTCCTGCAGCGCCTTGACCAGCGCATCCTCGTCCACCAGCGCGCCGCGCGCGACATTGATCAAGTATGCCGATGGTTTCATCAACGCAAGACGGCGCGCGTCGATGGTGTGGCGCGTTTCTTGATTCAGATGGAGGTGCAGTGAAACAATATCCGCTTCGGCAATGACCTTGTCCATGTCATCAGGATAGCCCGCGAAATCGAGACCGTATTCTTGTTTTTCCGCCGGGCTGATGTTTCGAATATCAATGGCGGACAATTTAAAGCCGAACCCCCCGGCGCGTTTTGCCAGTTCAATCGCGCTGGCACCGAAACCGATCATGGCGAGACGCTTGCCAATCAATTCCTGGCCCACCGGCTTGTACATTTTGAGCTGTTTGAGGTTGGCGACCGCCTGGTTATAGTGACGCGTCAACATCAAAATAAACATCATGGCACATTCGGCGAGCGCGACCGCGCTGAACGGTCCCGGCGCATTGGCAACGGGCATTTTCTTTGAGCGCCAATAGTCGAGATCAAAATGGTCCAATCCGGTGCCCAACACCTGCCACAAGCGCGCATCGTGCGCGGCATCCACCATCTCGCGTGTGCCCATCGAGCCGCCAAAGTCAATGACCATTTCCTGGTTCTTGAACTGTGGCGCGAGCGGCCGGGTATAGTCGAGCAAAGTCAGATTGTGGTTGGGACTGACCGCCGCGATCACATCATCTACCCACGGGACCCACATTTCCTGGTCACGGGGCGGCAAGAACAAGACATTAATTCGTCTGGACATGGTTCTCCTGCGTAAGCAAGTTTGGAAATAGGACAAATTGGCCTGCCCCTCTCCTTGTAGAGGTGAGGGGAAAAGTCACGCGGTCAATTCGCGAAACCTTGCAATGCCGGGTCTGACGGCGTTGGCGATGAGCGCGTAATCGGGACCATAACTGACAAAGTGCACGCCATCGGACAAGAGTTTGTTGACGCCGTCCGGTGTGTTTGCGCCCGCGCCGATGGCAACGCCGGCTTTTTTGCCGACCTTCATCACCTGCGCGGTGATGGCATCGATCTGCGGGTATGGCTGTTTCATCGGGTCGAGCCCATACGAAAGGCAGAGGTCGTAATAGCCAAACATCAACACATCAATGCCCGGCACCGCCGCTATTTCGTTGATGTTCTCAACCGCCTCGCGCGTCTCCAGAATCAGCGTAACCATCAGGTTGTCATTCGCGCGATAGAAATAGTCGTAGTTATCAAAAGTGAAATGCGACGCACGCAAACCGCCAAAGCTGCGCGTCCCCTGCGGCGGATAGCGCGTGGCGCGCACAATCGCTTCGGCTTCAGCGGCGGTCCGCACCAGCGGCACGACAATGCCCAGTGCGCCAATATCGAGCGCGCGCTGGATGAAAACGGGATTGGCGGAAGGAATACGCACGAACGGAATCGCATCGGCGCCGTTCATTGCCATCAGCATTTCCTGAATCTCGGCAGAGTCGAGACCGTTGTGTTCGGTTTCAATAACGAGATAATCGAAACCCGCATGGGCGAGCATTTCGGCGACGGTCGGACTGCCAAGTCCCATAAAGCAGCCGATGACAGGTTTTCCCGAGCGCAGCTTTTCACGAACGGTGTTGGTTCTCAAGAGGATGCTCCCGTAGGGATGTCGTTATCTACAATACAACACGCAAACCAGGCGCTATGCTACCCGGGTCGCGATCCTATGTGGAACGCGCACAAGGCGCTATGCTTCTTGTGGTTTCGACGGCGATCGGACGTCTCTGTTTCGCGGACGAGTAGAGCGCAGTGACAATGGCAGTGTTGTTGTAACTGCCGGCGAGCGAAATTTATTGCGGCGCGTTGTCCGGAATCGAAGCAGCCATCGATTCGATCTCGTCCTGAGACAGATTCACTTGCTCGAACGCGCGCGAATCCCGCTCGATGTTGTCCACGCTGCCGAAGGTCCCGGTCTACCGCGTGCCCCTTTCCTGCACCCAATTCACATGCGCGTCTCGTTCGGACAAATTCACTCAGGGCATGTCGAGAAAAATGCACCCGCTGCTGCCGACATCCCTGCTTCGGTGTGCGCAAAGGAGAAAAAACTGCTAAAGAAATGGGCAATGCTGCCACCCGGAAAATTCAACTCGCCCAAAAATCTCGAATCCATGCCGGTGAGGCTGCTCAACTGCACTACCGAAACCTCGTTCGACTCGGCGTCAAAAATGGCGCGAAACCAGCGAACGCGGTACGTGCCCGGGTTCCACACGAACCCACCGAATATCTTTGGCACTTTCGAGCAAAAACTTGAACAAGCCGCGCGCCAGTCGAATCTCCCCAATCGTCCTGCATGCGACGAGCTCGCGCACAAAATCTGTTTGGGTATGAAAGCGCATCATTGCCGCTTCCTGGATCACGACGCCGCCGCGATGTGCCGCGTCCATCATTTGCTCGATTTCAGCGGTCGTCAGCGCCAGCGGTTTTTCGCACAAGACATGTTTGCCCGCCTCCGCACACTTGACTGCCCATTCCACATGCAAACTGTTCGGCAGTGAAATGTAAATCGCATCCACCTGCGGGTCCGCCAGCAGCGCCTCGTACGAGCCATACGCCCGCGGAATGTGCCACTGCGCGGCGTGGACATCGGCAGTTTACTGCCTTCGACTCGCCACCGCGACCAACCCGCTGCGCGGTGAGCGACACAAACAAGGGATGAAGCGTTCGTTAATGCGCGCAGTGCTCAACAAGCCCCAACGGACGGGCGGTCAAGACTCGTACGGCAAAGTCGTTTCTGCAAGCGAACTGTGACCGGGAATAGAATTGATTAGCAGGCGAGTATAGGGGTTTTCCGGTTTATTGAAGACTCGGACCGTATCTCCTTGTTCTACAACATCTCCTCTTTTCATCACATAGACCCGTGAGGTTAAATAGCGAACCAGTCCGAGGTCGTGGGAAATGAACAGAATTGCCAAACCGGATTCTCGTTGCAGCTGCGAAAGTAGGTTCAACAGCTGGGCTTGCGCCGACTGATCAATGGAAGAAGTCGGTTCATCCGCAATCAGAATTTTTGGTTTGGGAGCAAGCGCACGGGCGACACTGACGCGCTGACGCTGACCACCCGAGAGCCGGTGTGGAAATTGTTCGGCCTGCTCAGGGCTGATGCCCATGGAACGCAAGAGCCGCAGCGCTTCTGTCTTGGCTTGGTTGCCGCGCAAACCCTGCCACGCGCTGACCGCTTCCGCAACCGCTTCCCAGGCGCGCTGGCGCGGGTTGAGCGATGAATAGGGATCCTGAAAGACCATTTGCACCTTCCAACGTTCGCTGCGCGGGAACTTGCGCTGAGCAGTCGCGCCAAAAATGGGCTTGCCTTCCAGCAACACATTTCCTTTGGTCGGAGGCTGTAAACCGACGAGCACGCGCGCAAGCGTGGTCTTGCCGCTGCCGCTCTCACCCACTACGCCGACCGCCTCACCAGGTTGAACATAGACGTTGGCGTCATTGACCGCATTAAAGGCAGCACCGCCATATCCATAGGTGACGGTGGCAGCACGCGCTTCGAGTAATGGTTCAGTCATGCCCGTCACCCATTCGTTCGGCATAAATGCATGCGGTCAGCTGTTGGGCGACATGGCGCAAAGTGGGTTGGTCTCCCGCGCGACACTTGTCATCGCCCAGCGGACAGCGGGGCCAAAAACGACACCCGGAGGGCCAGGAACCAATCGTTGGCGGCTCACCCGCAATTGCTTCGAGCGGTTTACCTCGCTCGGCCGTATCGACGCGTGAATCGTGCAGAGCTTTGGTGTAGGGATGACGCGGGGCATGCACGGTGACACTTACAGATCCTGCTTCGAATGAAGCTCCGGCATACATGACCATCAAACTGTCACAGACCTCTTCGATAACCGCCAAATCGTGCGACACGAGAATCAATGCCATGCCTAGCTCACGGCGTAGACGGCTAATGAGCGTCAGGATTTCTTTTTGGACGGTAACATCCAGCGCGGTCGTCGGCTCGTCCGCCACCAGCAGCTTTGGTTTTTGTGCCAACGCGGCAGCAATCATGACACGCTGGCGCATCCCGCCAGAGAGTTGATACGAATACTCTCTCAAAACATCCTTGGCGCGCGGAATGCGCACGACTTCCAGTAATTCGACTGCCTCCTTTTCTGCATCCTGCACACTCATCGGACGCGCGGCGGTGATGGCTTCAACCATCTGGGTCTTGACATTGATCACGGGATTCAGCCCGGCAAGCGAGCTTTGGGGCACATATCCAATTTGCTTGCCGCGCACCTTGCTCCAAACACTCTCGGGAGCGTTCGCCAAATCGTGCGCCTCAAACATAATCTGTCCGCCCAACACGCGCGCGCCGTGACGGTCCAGTGTGCCAAGCACACTGCGGCAGAGCATGGTCTTGCCTGAGCCCGACTCGCCGACCACACCGATCGCTTCGCGGCGGCCCAACGTCAGGTTCGCGGTGTTGATCACCGGCAAAATGCCATGACTCTTGGCAAATCCAACCTTCAAGTCACGTATCTGCAAAAGGGGTTGTCCATTGTCTTGTAACTCGCCCGCGCGATTTTCGAGGGAAAGGGGTCCGCTTTGCACTAGTCCTCACCTCGCGAGCGATTCGTCAAACCCTGAGCCAAGAGCGCGACGCCGATAGCCGTCAAGGAAAGCGTCAACCCCGGAAACACAGTAATCCACCATGCCTGCCGGAGAAACGGTCGCCCATCACTGATCATGGCGCCCCACTCCGCTTCAGGTGGACGCACGCCAACGCCGAGGAATGAAAGCCCTGCGATGGCGATGATGACAATGACAAAATCAGAGAGACCGTAGGCAAGCGATTCTGAGTACACATTGGGCAGAATGTGTCGCGTCAGTACTTGAACGCGGGAATACCCCAACACTTGGGTCGCGTGGATGAAATCTGCATCGCGCAGCTGCAAGGCACGCGCGCGAGCGATTTTGGCATAGCGCGCCCAGTTGACCGCGGCGAGGGCAATCAAAAGTCCCTGTACACCGGACCCGACCATTGCAACGACACCAATGACAATGGCGAGGAACGGGAACGCATTGATCGCGTCAATAATAATGAGCCACGCACCCGAAACCACCGGATTGCGCGTTGTGCCCAGTACGCCGCCCATGAACGTGCCGATCACGAGGGGAAAAGCAACGCCAAGCACCGCGAGGGTAATGTCGAGTTGTGCAGCAGCAAAGGTGCGTGTGAAAACATCGCGTCCCAGCTGGTCCGTCCCAAACAGGTGCGGCATTCCCGGCGTAATGAAGGTGTCGCCCGCGCTCCGGATGGGGTTGAAGGGGCTGAGTAACGGCACCAGAACACCGAGGAGGATGATGATAGCAAGGATGGCGACACCCCAGTGCGCCTCGCCGTTGAGTTTGGGCAGAACGCGTGTCATGCTTTTCATCAGGTCTGAGTGCGCGGATCGAGCCAGCCACTGACAAGGTCCGACAGAAAACTGACAATGACGACAATCATGCCAAAGACCAATACAATTCCCTGCACGACGGGATAGTCACGCAAGAGAACACCTTCGACAATGAGCGACGTTCCGATTCCGGGGAGATTAAAGACGAGCTCGACTACGACGGCGGCGCTGAGCAGCTGCCCGATCATGTAACCCAGCAGACTGATCGTTGGCGCAAGCGATGGGCGGAGCAGATAACGCCAGGTGAAGGTCAGTCGCCCCAGTCCGCGCACGACAGCGGTTTCCACAAATTCCTGATCGAGCGTATCAATGACGGAACTTTGCAAAACCCGCGCAGTAATGGGGACCATGACTCCGCACAAAACCAGCGCAGGCAGCCACAGATAATTCAAATTGGTAGGGAACGTTGTGCGATACCCTGCCACGGGCGCAACTTTGAGTTGAATCGCAAAAAGCAAGAGCAAAAGCAACCCGCTGTAAAAGACAGGGGTGGCGAGGAGAATGGAAGAAGCGACTCGAAACGTGTGACCGAACCAGGTGCGCTGGTAAATTGCCGCTGCAATCGAAAGCGGGAGCGCGAGGGCAAGCGCCAGAACGATAGTTACGGCAATCAGCCACAACGTCACCGGCAGACTGCGCGCAATAATGGTATTGACACTTACGCTCGAATTGATCGATGTCCCGAGATCACCTTGCATCACACTGCCGAGATATCGCAGATACTGTTCCGGCAAAGTGCCGTCCAGCCCAAGCATCTGACGATACGCCTCGACCAGTTCCGGTGTGCCCGTGTCACCCAACAGCAGCTGCACCGGGTCGCCGGGGACCAATCGCAGCAGGAAAAAGGCAATGGTCATGACACCAAACCCCACCAAGAGCGAACGAAGCAGCCGAGATACAATTCGATTTTGGATGATGCCCATGCCAAACGCGACCGCGTCAAAGCGCGAGCGGGATGGCAGCTTTGCCATCTGGTGAGTGGACAAACCCTCTCTCCTTGTACGAAACGATCACCCGGAGAGGAGCGCATGCTCCTCTCCGGGCGTTAACATTACTTGCAGGGTCCCGAGCCGTCAGTGAATTCTTGTACCGTAGCAATGCGGGGGTTGTAGCCGGGGAGCAGGTTTGCCTCGCACAAAATATTGCGCGGGATGCGCGACGCCACAAGTACAACGCGTTCCGAGATCGGAATAAACACCATATCCCCATATGCCAATTCTTGCGCTTTGTGGAAAAGCTCGATGCGGGTTTTCTGGTCAGCCGCGAAACCGGCATCTACAAGCGCCTTGGTCACTTCGGGGTTGTTGTAGCGCGACCACTTGGTCCAGGTGCCGCCTTCGGCGAACTGGTTCTTGAGCATGGAGAGGGGGTCCTGGGTGTTGCCGCTGAACTGCGCATCATAGTTGCCGGCATTGAGATTGGCAATCGCATCGGCGTCGGTCTTGGGTTCGACCGTCACTTCGATCCCGAGCCCGGCGAGATTTTCTTTAATGATGGTGGCAGCGTCCGTCCAACCGGGACGCTGTCCCCAGGGCTGGATTGAAAAGCCGAAACCGCCGTTCGGCCAATCGGTTTCAGCCAAAAGCGCTTTAGCCGCTTCAAGGTCTTGCTTGCCGCCGTTCGGAAGAACACCAATCCATTCGGGCGGACCCTTGTAGAGGAACCCCTCAGCCGCGGGCGAAATACCAAAAAAGGCGCGGTCTTGGATTGCCTGCCGATCAATCGCCAACGAAATCGCTTGGCGCACCTTGGGATCACCCCACGGCTGGCCCTTGGCTCGTTCAAGATTAAAATTCACATTGTACATGCCCAAGATTGGCACGGCAAACGTTTTTACTTCTTCGGGAAAATCCTGGCGGGCAGACGCGGGCAGATCATAGGCATAATCAATCGCGCCAGTCGTCACCTGGAGCACGCGTGAGGTCTGGTCAGGAACGGCGACGAATGTGACGTTCTTGACCATGGACGGTCCGCCAAAGAATTCCGGATTCTCTGAAACAGTCCATTCGGATGCGCCGGGCGTCCAATCGCTCAGGACGTACTGACCTGCGCTGACAAACGGACCCTTGGCAAAGTAATCCGGGTCCGCTTCGAGGGCGGCTTTCGGATAGATGCTGAAACCGGCGTCGGCAAGACCAATCAACAGGTTCGGGAACGGCTGAGTGAGTTTGAACTCGACGGTCTGCGGATCCACGGCCGTGACGGATTCGAGGGGTCCAAGCTG
Organism: Anaerolineae bacterium; assembly: GCA_020851635.1. Lineage (GTDB taxonomy): Bacteria > Chloroflexota > Anaerolineae > UBA4142 > SHND01 > SHND01. The sequence continues at coordinate 2,086 of JADZCJ010000134.1, read as the reverse complement.
CAGGTTGCGCGGGTTCTTGAGTTCGGTCGAGCGCGTAAAAGTATAGACCACGTCTTCCGCGGTGATGGGTGAACCATCCGAGAATTTGAGGTCGGGCTTGAGTTTGACGGTATAGGTCAGCCCGTCATCCGAAACCTCGTATCCTTCCGCAAGATACGGGGTGACCGAGAAATCGGGATTCAAACGGAACAATTGCCCGCCCACAAGGTACTGCAGCATAAATGCCCCAAGACCCATCTGTTTGTGAGCATCGGGCGCGGTCAGTTTCGAGTTGATCGAGATGCGGACATTTTCGATGGGTTCGCCCGCAGAGGGGGGGGCGGAGGTGGGTTCCGGTGTTGCGGTGACAACACGCTCTACTACCTGCGGGGTCCCTTCCACTACAACGGTTTCGCGCACGACCTGGGTCGCTTGTACCACGACGGTTTCGCGAACGACTTGTGGGGCGGCCGCAGGCGTACCGCAGGCGGCAAAGATTCCGCCGACCAAAACGGCAGACAGTACGACCAAAAGCTGTTTGGCACTCATTGCCTTGCTTTTCATGGTAATTAGTCTCCTCCTTTGGAAATACGGGGCATTGTGGTGCGCCAACAAGGGTTCGCTGGGCGGCACGGGGAGGATGGAGCTTGTTCCCTTGACCTACCCGAATACTTGCTCTTGCACCAATCATAGAGTGTATGCAATAAAAGGGTTCTGTGCTGTCATACCGAGATTTTCGGGTCCAATGCACACATGACAGCGTCTTGAGTTGGCACCTCCTTTACCCACTTGTGCGAAGCACGCGCCCCCCATCAAAACCCGACCGTTATCTTTGGCTATGGGGCAGTTGAACCACGCGTGTCACCTCATCGTGGGCATAAGTCACAACTTGGAGCATTAGGAAATCACAGGCATATCAACATGAGATAGCTGAGCTGGAATAAAGCGCGCAGCAGAATATCGAGTTCGATAACTCGCATGTCAGCGTCTGACCAGGCATCCTGATCATGTCGTAGCACGAGCGGAAGAATCAGGGGTCGCAGGGGAAACAGCCAATGCCCCACGCGGCGCAGAACGCATCTGACGAATTCTGGACTCGATACCCTCACGATGCTCTGTGACCAGAGTGCGCATACGGACGACATCACGGTCATGCAATGCCCGGACGAGACGTTCATGAATCAAAAAGGTGCGCATGGGATCGCGCACGTCGGGCAAATCCGCCTCAGTCTGGGCGTGTCGAAAAATAACCCAAAAGATATCGAGAATTTGCAGACAGATGGGATTGTCCACATTCTCGTAAAGAATTCGATGAAAAAGGCGGTCGTCGGCAGCCGAATACTGCCCTTGCTCTGCAAACACACGCCACCGATCCAGGACCTGGTGGAGGTGGCTCAACTGCTCGTCCGTGCATTCCTGGCTGACGCGCTCCATCATCCCATATTCGATATGAAAGCGAATTTCGACGAGGTTGTCGAGTTGCTCCATGGCAAACAGGATGCCATAGGGCAAATTGTCCAGGATGGAATCAAACGTAAAGTTTCGAACAAAGAGGCCCGAACCGGCGCGCGCTTCGAGGATACCGAGCGCTTCAAGCGCTTTGACCGCCTCGCGCACCGAGTTGCGGCTGATATCCAGTTGTTGAGCAAGTTCGCCCTCACTCGGCAGGGGGTCGCCGGGGCGCAGATTATTGGCGATGATATAGCTCTTGATCTCGTCCTGGACTGCCTGATACAAGAGCTGACGCCTTTTGAGGACCTGAAGCGGCGGCTTGGAGGTTTCAGCCATAAGATTTCCGCAGACGCTTGCAAAACAGTGTCGCTGTATGCTATCATACTGTAGGATAGGTGTCAAGTTAAGCGTTATTTTTGCTATTTTTTGTTGCAACCTGTCCGCAGATGACTTGCAAACAAGTCCGATGATTTTTGTCCGTTTGGCGGCGCAACCGAAAGAATACAAGAACACACAGAGGAGATGAATATGAAGTTGGTTATGTTTCATCAGGATGGCGCACTGCGTTTGGGCGCTCTCCGTGAAGAAAATGCAAAATCATATGTTACCGATCTGAACAAGCAAGACCCAAGTTTGCCATCCGATATTATCGCGT
>JADZCJ010000133.1 GCA_020851635.1 Anaerolineae bacterium | reverse complement strand
TGTCCCGAGCATTTTGTGGAGATTCGTGCCAAGCCGCAGTTTGGCGAACGATTCGCGCCGGTTCGAGTTCCAGGGACTAGCACTGGTTTCCGTTTCGGCAAGCAAGTTATACTTTTACGAACCCTAATGCTGGTCGAAACCAGCATCGGTGCTGTTCTTCATGATGCGTGATTCGGGATCGGTGAAATTGTATTGATCGTTATCGCGGGGACCCGGCTCCGGTGGTTTGGGCGCCCGCCCGCGTGGCGGGCGTTTATTCTGGCGGGCTTTTTCTTCCCGCTCCCGTACTTTGGCATCATAGGCGGCTTGTTCGGCGGCAGCGCGTTCTTGGGCGCGGGCTGCCAACACGGCTTTGGCTTGCGCCAGATGCTCCAACCGCTCTTGGCGAAAGGCGATTTCTTCTTCCACACTGAAACCGGGTGGCAGTGTGACTTCGCCTTGGTCGGCTTGTTCGCCCAGGGCAAATAACTCGCTGACTTGTTCGCGCAAGGCCTGTTCTAATTCGACGAGGCGTTTGTAACTGACCGCTTGGTGTTTGGAGGCATCGGCACGGATCTTGCTGCCGTCCAAACTGATGTTGCCCAAGTGGAACACGCCCGCTGTCTGCGCCAGTAACAGAATCTGCACGAACAACTCTTGGATTTCCGCCAGAAAGGTCTTGCGGAAATGCGCAATCGTGTCATGGTCGGGATGCAAGCCGCTGGCGATGAACCGAAACGGAATACTTTCCTGCGTCGCACGTTCGAGCTTGCGTGAACTGAACACACCCGTAGCGTAGCCATAGAATAGTAAGCCCAGCAAGACTTCAGGTGCAATGGCAACACCACCCACAGGCGCATAGCGCCGATACAGCGGACTCAAATCCAATTGGGTAATCACATCCACGACAAAGCGTGCCAAGTGATTCAGGGGCAGGGCTTCGCGCAAGGTGATCGTGGAGTTGAGCGTAGCGTCGTAATCAGGAGTTTTGAATTCTCTACTCATGTGCGAATTTTACATCAACCGAGAGACCTTGAGGGTCTCTCCGACAGACTGCTAGAGAATGGAGATTGGAAAGCGGAGGATCGGAGACTAGGCGAGTTCTCCGTTGATAGAGATACTTTGCACCCGGGTGAGTCCAGAGGTGGCGACGGCGGAGAATTTTGTTTCGAGTCGTTCGCCGGGGGCAAGCGTGTGCGCGGAATTATGCAAGATGGCATCCTGGATGGTGCGTTGAATCGTGCTAAACGGTTCAAGCGCGATGGTAAAGATTCGTCCGTGCCAGGGCGGACTGTATATGCCGCCGTACGCTTGCCAGAACCATAACGCGGGATAGACGTCGAGTTCCCACGCAAGCCCAAACGTCACCTTGCGGCTGGTATTGGTCACGGCATACCAGCTCGCTTGCAGTTGGTCGAGAAAGAGCGTGTCGGTCGTATCATCGGCGATGGAACCGACGCGCGAGAGGTCAATCGTGTTGCCGTTGATTCCGGGCACGCGGGGCCAATCATAGACGCCCCGAATGAAGCGTGTGTTGGGCGCGAGCTCTCTACAGTTGACGCGTGCGCCTGCCAGATCAATGACGCAGCTGTCATCCAAAAAGGGAGCGCCGAGCGCCGGATGCTGTCCCCACATAAACTGCATTGGCAAGCGTCCCTCGTTCAAAACACTCTCTTGCACCTGCAACGCACCGCTGTGGCGTTCCAGAGTCAGGTATTTTTCGAGATAGAAGGGTGTGCGGACCGTTCGCACCCAGAATTTGACGACGATGCGTTCGGGTCCGTCCTCGACAATCTGATAGTTCCAGGGCAGAGTCGGCAATTCTCCGTGTGCGCCGAATGGCTGACCCTGATATTCGGTCGGATCACCTCCTGTCGGAAAGCAATCCTGCCACCCACCCGCATAGAAATCCAGGAATGCGCTGCCGCTCGTGTGCGAGGTTGCGACATATGTCGCCGGATTGCGAACTCCCCACGGTGAACGCCACATAAAATCCACGTCGAGTGGTTTGTAAAGAAACTCGAAAATATCCGTGCCCTTGTCGGCAAGAATGGTCACGCGCAAGAGCTCGTTTTCGAGGGTGATCGTGCGCAAGCCGCGATACAGATATTCGGTGATGCGACACCCAAAGTTGCGCTCGTGTGTATAGAAAACCATGAGATGATTGTGCAGGGGCGCGGTCGAGTTGTGGGGCTTAGCGTCCCGAGCGCAGGCGCGGGTCGAGGGCATCGCGCAAGCCATCGCCCAGCCCGTTCAGGGACCAGACCGCAAGAAAAATCATCATTCCCGGAAAAAACACGTACCAGGGGTTGTGGGACATAAAGCTATACCCCTGTTTGAGCAGAGTTGCCCAGGATGCATCGGGGGGCTGGACGCCCAGACCGAGAAACGAGAGGGCGGCTTCGGTCAGAATGGCGCTGGCAGCGCCGAGAGAGATCTGGACCATCAGGGGCGCGGCGCAATTGGGCATGATGTGTCGGACCATGAGGCGCCCGCTGCGCGTGCCGGTGGCAACCGCCGCCGTGACGTATTCTTTGTTGCGTTCGCCGAGGACGGCCGCGCGCATGATGCGCGCATACGCCGGTGAGCTCAGGATGCCAATTGTGAGAATGAGGTTTCCGATGCTGGCGCCCAGGGCGGCAATGATGATGAGCGCAAACACCAGCGACGGAAAAGCCATGACGGCGTCGCAAATACGCATCAGGGCATCGTCCACCCAGCCGCCGCGATAGGCGGCGATGATGCCCCAGGGCAAGCCGATAATCAGGGACAGGAGGACAGAAGCGGCGGCAACACCGAGAGAGATGCGTCCGCCATAAAGGATGCGCGAAAAGAGATCGCGTCCGGCTTCGTCGGTGCCCATCCAGTGCTCGCGACTGGGTGGTTGGAGCCGCGCCTTGAAATCCATTTTGTAAGGGTCGTAGGGCGCAATCCATGGCGCAAGGAGCGCGGTTATGATCAGCAGACCTAGAATGACGAGCGAGAGCAGCCCCAGCCGATGCCCGAGCAGACGTGAAAAAGTCTCCCGCCACAAGCTGCGATGTGCCTGTAATGGAATCGCGCGGGTAATCGAATCGGAAGATGCGTTCGCGGTGGGGCTGACTGTAATGGTCTCTTTCATGCGTCAAAGGTATGTTTGAGTTTTGCAACCGAGAGCGGAGCGAAAGTTAACGATAGCGGATGCGCGGGTCCAGAAATCCATAGGTCAGGTCAACAAACAAGTTTACGAGAACGACGCCGAACGTGATGAGGAGCGTCACGGCCTGGACGACGGCGTAATCACGCTTAAAGATAGAGTCAACGGCAAGCCAGCCGATGCCGGGCCAGCTAAACACCCATTCGATAATGACGACGCCGGCAATCAGGTTGCCGATGATGATGCCGAGGATGGTGATGGTGGGGATCAAGGCGTTGCGGAACGCATGTCCCATCACGATGCCGCGTTCGGTGAGGCCTTTGCCGCGCGCGGTGCGGATGTAATCCTGATTCAAGACTTCGAGGAGACTGGCGCGCAAAAAGCGCATGATGGGCGCGGCCAGAATGATGGCGAGGGTCAGGGCGGGCAGAATCAAGAACCGCAGATTGGCTTGGGGATTTTCATTGATCGGAATATAGCCGCTGGGCGGCAGCCATTTGAGCTCGACCGCAAACAAGATGACGAGCATGATGCCCAGCCAAAATCCGGGGATGGATATCCCAATCGTGACGACGGAACTGACGAGATAATCAATCCAGGAATTATTCTTGAGAGCGGCAAGTATCCCGGTTGGCACGCCTACGAGAATTGCAAGCCCCAACGATACCAATGCAAGTTCGACGGTTGCCATCCACTTGCGTTGAATGAGTTCAGTGACAGAGAATTGATTAAAATAAGAAATCCCGAAATCGCCGCGAAAGGCATTGAGCAGCCAATCCACATATTGAACCGGGACCGGCTTGTCCAGTCCGAATTTGTGGCGTTGTTCCCGCGCCATTTCTTCCGACCAGACATTTGTCGCGCCTGCTTTGGTGAGAATCGGGTCGCCCGGCAAGATGCGGATGGCGACAAAAATGATGATAGATGTAACAGCGAGGACGAGTATTCCCTGGAGCAGCCGACGAATAAAATAAGTCTGCAAATCACTCCTCTATGATTTGATGCGGAACCCGAGGCGTGTGCCAAAAAGCTTGCAAAGACGACTCGCGGGTCGCCTTTGCAAGCTATCATTGTGCTATCTTGAGCGCGCAGGCGTTATTTGTCAAGCCATGCGGACTCGTAGTGGATGAAACCGCCGGACTCGGCCCAGATGTCCTTGACAAAGTTCTGGTTTGCGTTCAAAAAGGGCCAGGAGCTCGGGATGAGCACCGGGACTTGTTCGTTGACGATCCTCTGGATTTGATCATACGCCTCTTTGCGTTTGGCGCGATCGGCAGTTGATTTGCCCTGGGCAAGGAGCTCGTCAATTTTCGGATCGTTAAAGTTGCACTCGCAGCGGTCTACGGAAAAGAACTTGAGCCGGAAGGCAGGATCGAGCAGCGATGTGTCACCGTTCGGGATGATCAAGCCGGGGTATTTTTTGCCAGAGGGATAGAACTTGTCCACCCACGTTCCGATTTCGTTTTGTTCGATCTTGAGCGTGATGCCGATCTCGGCGAGACTCTGTTGTAGAATTTCCGCCGATGTGACCCATTCGGGGAATTGGCTCGCAATCGTCCAGAAAACGAGTTCGGTCCCTTCGGTGACGCCCGCCTTGGCAAAGAGTTCTTTGGCTTTGGCGAGGTCATACTGGTAGTCAATCAACCCTGAGGTAAACGCCCAGTTATCGGGTGGCACGGGGTTGTTGGTAAAGTAGGGTTGGGCAAAGCCAAAGTATGCCACGTCGGCGATGGATTGGCGGTCAACGGCGTACGAGAGCGCCTGGCGCGCCTCGACTTTGTCAAAGGGGGGGCTGGTGGTGTCGAGTTCCCAAAAGACATTGGAGCTTTGGACTTTGGGGACGAGCGGGACGGCGCTGGGGCTGCTGGAGAGTTGCGAGGCATCCTTGGTCGAGAGGTTCCACATGGCATCCCACGCGCCGGTAGTGAGCGCGGTAAAGGCGGCGGTCGCATCCTTGATGCCCACGAGTTGGACCCGGTCGAGATACGCTTTTTGCCCCCAGTAATCGTCAAAGCGTTTGAGGTAGAGGTGCTCATCGGGGACGAAATCCTCGTACATGAACGGACCGGTGCCGATGGGTGCCTTGTTGATGTTTTCGAGTGATTCGGGGGCAATGATACGCAGTTCCTGGGCGCCGATGGGCAGGGTGACCGAAGGACTGCTGAGGGTAAAGCGAATGGTCAGGGGGTCGAGGATTTCGATCTTTTCGATTTCCTGGACATTGTTGCGAATTTGTGAACCGAGCGCCGGGTCGAGGACTCGTTCATAGTTCCATTTGATATCTTCGGCGGTCATCTCGCGCCCGTTGTGGAATTTGACGCCGGGGCGGAGTTTGAAGGTGTAGGTCAAGAGGTCGTCGGAAGCTTCCCACGATTCGGCGAGGGAGGGGATCAACTCCATGTCGGGGTTGAACTCGGTCAAGCCGTTGTAGAGTCCGACATAATAGAGGCGTTCGTACGCAAAGGTCGAGACATGCGGATCGAGCTGCTGCGCGGCTTGACCGGAGCCAAGGGTCAAAGTGCCGCCGACTTTGGGACCCGTCGCTGGGGCGGTGGTGGGAGCGGCTGCCGGGACCTCTGTCGCTTGTGCGGCGGGGGGTGCGCTCGGTTGGACGGCCACCGGCGCACAAGCGGCAACGATGCCGCCGCCCGCTGTGATGGCGACGACGCGCAAAAAGTCACGACGCCCGATCTCTGTTGCGGTCTTTTTCTTCATGATTTTCCTCCTTGAGAGTCATGCTGATAATGGATTGCGGCTTGCATACGATCGTTTGACAATTCGATCCATTTTATTTCCCGATTCACGACTGCCGCGCCGAAAGGTGATAACGAACGGGATGGACCGAGTCGTCTCGAACCAAAGGTCCTCGCCCAACCAAGTGTTCCAGATTTGCAGCAAACGTATAGGCCACCTCCAATTCAGAGACAGGGCGCCCGTCGGTCAATTTCAATCCGCCGGAGCGGACCAGGTCGCGCAAGGTTGCGCCTTGCGGCATCTCTGCCAGCTCGCGTATTAGCAGATCGTCGAGACGTCGGACATAGTCAAGACTCGAATCCAGAAACTGATTGATCTCTTGCCCGCGCATAACGTCCCAATGACACCCGGCAAGAGTGTTGGCGTCGAGGGAGCGTATGTGTTCGATGGTATCCAGATAGGACGCGACATGGATGTAGGCGGGAAAGGTCGGGTTACCAAACGCGTCAACTCCAATTCCACCGTGGACTGCATCGCCCATGAGAGCGGTCCGACTGGACGGGTCAAAGATGGTCAGGTGTCCGGGAGAATGTCCCGGGGTGGATAGAATCCGGACGCTCCAATCGTGCCCCAACCGGATTATCTCACCGCCGCACCATGTCCAATCAATCTCTTGCGGCTCGCCCAACATTTCGACGAACCATGCGTGAACGTCTGCATCCGGTCCAATGTCGTGGCTTGCGCGGTACGCGTTATAGCGCTGCGTAATCATGACTTGAGGGTCGCGGACGAAATTCCTGTCCGCCTCGCCACAGGTGATCGCAGCGCGGGGGCTGGCGCGTTTGAGGGCTGCATTTCCGCCGACGTGATCGGCATCGGCGTGGGTGTTGATTACGAGATCAATATCTGCGGGTCCAAGTCCGAGCGTTTCGAGATACGGGAAAATCAACTGCTCAGGGTCCGCCGCCGTGCCCGTGTCGAGCAGCAAGATATGCGCATCGCCGACAAGCAAATAGAGTTGCAGGGGACGCCCACCAATCTTTCCGGGTATCAGGTGGATGCCGGGAGCGATTTCCATATCGCACTATCGCGCCAACCAGCCGCCATCTACGGCAAGCATCGCGCCGGTAATAAAAGATGCCTCAGGACTCGCGAGAAAGAGAATGGCGTGGGCAACTTCTTCGGGCAGACCCATGCGTTTGAAAATCGGCACGCTCAAAGACCGCGCGAGAGCTTGGGGGTCTGCCAGGTTGCGTTGGACCTGGGGTGTGTTGATCAAACCCGGGCAGACGGCATTGGCGCGAATATTGTGCGCGGCATAATCAATGGCGAGCTCGCGCGCGAGCTGGATCACACCCGCTTTGGCGGAACAATATGCCGAACTGTTTCCAAAAGCGACTACTCCACCGACAGAGGAAACGTTGACGATCGCGCCCCCGCCTGCGGTGATCATGTGCGGAATCGCATACTTGCTGCAGAGATAGACGCCCTTGAGCGTGACATCCACGACGAGGTCCCATTTTTCCTCAGTGGCATCTGTGACCGAGCCGTAATCTTGAAAGTTTACATTTGCCGCATTGTTGACCAACGTGTCGAGGGAACCAAATTCTGCCACGGTGCGGTCAACCATATTTATCACCTGGGCACGGTCGGAAACATCGCAGCGCACAAAGATTGCCGAGCGCCCGTCACTGCGAATTTGTGCGGCGAGTTTCTCGCCGCGCGTGACGTCAATGTCCGCCACAGTCACATGTGCGCCTTCGCGTGCAAAGAGTTCGGACGTGGCTTGACCGATGCCGGATGCGCCGCCGGTGACAATCGCGACGCGGTCACGCAGGCGGTCGAAAGCGGGCAGGGGAAAGGGAGGTGCTTGCATGGGTTGTATGGCGGTTCGAGCAGCAAGCGGGATTTTTTCGAACGCTGGAAAAAGTAGTGCGGAGTGAATTCCAAACGAAGCAGGAAGTCGCGCCAGAAAAATTATACCGTCATTCAGACATATGTCAAGGAACGGAGAACACGGAGAAAGTTATTCCACTTGAAAAGAGAGGTGCTTTATGCACCTCTCGCGTGTACGCCCGGCGAGACTCGAACTCGCATCTGCAACTTAGGAGATTGCAGCACTGTCCCTTGTGCTACGGGCGCGTACCGCGACATTATAACACCGGTTTTCTAAATTTGCGCTCGCCCGTCTCTCATGCTATCATCTTTGCCGCTCAAAAAACGGCTCGCTAGCTCAACTGGCAGAGCAAGGCACTCTTAATGCCAAGGTTCGGGGTTCGAGTCCCTGGCGAGTCATGCCCTACAACGCGGACGAAACATTTACAGGGTTTCGTCCGTTTTTGTTTTTGGTAGTATAGGTGAAAAACACAAGGTCTCAGGTCTCACTCATCGAAAACACACTTTTGCGAATTACGTTATAATTCACTCGACCGCGCTGTGTCGGGCAACTTTTGGGACAATGGAACGACTATGACCGAACCCGGGATGACTCGCCGCGACTTTTTCAAGACGTCGGCGTGGGCGAGCACGCTCTTGGCGGCGCCGCTCTGGACCCATCAATTGGACGAATCAATGCCGACGGATTATCTGCCGGCAGCGTTTGCGGGTGTTTCCATGGATTGGAGCACGCCTGCAGACCTGGCAAATACGGAACCCGCCCTGGTGGCGCTGCACCGGGCGGCGTATGGACCACGACCCGGGGATTTGGAGCGCGTGCGGGCGATGGGGGTAAACGCCTTTATCGAAGAACAGCTCGCGCCCGAAACAATTGACGACTCGACGGTCGAGCAAATGCTCGAGGTGTTTCCATCGCTGAGGATGAGTATTCCAGAGTTGGTGAAATATTATGAAGCGCCGTTCATGACCAAGATGCCGCCCATGGCGACAAACAACGCCGGCGGTGGGGCAGGTGGGTTTTCCGGCATGTTTGACAGCGACCCACAGGCGATGCTCAAAAACACGCCGGCGCTGGACCCCGAAGCATCACGCTCGCAGAGCGTGCTCGAATTGGTGCAGGCTGTCATTCTGAGACAGGTCTATAGCGAGCGGCAGTTGTTTGAGATCATGGTGGATTTCTGGAGCGACCATTTCAACATTTATGCGCTCAAGGGCACGTGTCGGATACTCAAGGTGTGGGATGACCGCGAGGTGATCCGCAAACATGCGATGGGCAAATTTCGCGACCTGTTGTTTGCCAGCGCCAAAAGCCCGGCGATGTTGGTGTATCTGGATAATATTGATAATGTAAAGGGGATTCCACAAGAGAACTATGCGCGTGAATTGCTCGAATTGCATACGCTGGGAGTCGAAAGCGGATTTACGCAAAAGGATGTGGCAGAAACGGCGCGCGCATTTACGGGCTGGTCCATGCTGACCCCGCGCAAAGCTGCCAAGAATGTAGATTACACAGACGCGGGCGAGTTTCAATTTCGGAAAAAGCAGCACGACATGGGACCCAAGACTGTGCTCGGCTTGAACCTCAAGGCGGGGCGGGGGATGGAGGACGGTCAAGAAATTCTGGAGCGCATCGCGGCGCACCCTAAAACGGCAGAGCACATTGCTTTCAAGCTGGCGCGGCGATTTGTGGCGGACACGCCGCCGCCCGCGCTGGTGGCTCGCGCTGCCGAAACGTTCAAGCAGACGGACGGGGACATTCGCGCGATATTGAAAACGATTTTGTTTTCGGACGAGATAAAGTTTTCGTTCGGGCAAAAGATCAAACGACCGCAGGAATTTATTGCGTCGTCTCTCAGGGCGACGCAAGCCGCGCCGACGGGGGCAGAATTGCGCAAGGTGCCGCTGCGCGAATACAAGCCCATCGGTTCACGGAAACGAGGGCAGGATGAGCCGATTGCGCGCACGCTGCGGACGCTGGGTCACGTGCCATTCCTTTGGGCTTCTCCAAATGGGTATCCCGATGTGGCGAGCGCGTGGATCAACTCGAACAATCTGCTGACGCGGTGGAATTTTGCGTTTGCGCTGGCGACGAACCGGATTCTGGAATTTGATGTGCAGCTGGAAGCGTTTGCGCATCTCGATGCGCCTGAGGAGTTGGTAGTTGAGTGGGGTAAGCGGGCGCTGAATCGGACACTACTCGAGCCGGACCGCGCGAAATTGATCGAATATGTGCGCGGAGATACGTCCGAAACGCGCATCCAGAATCTGGTGGCATTGTTGATTGCGTCGCCGCATTTCCAGTATAGATAAAGCGGCGAAAGCCGGTGGGGTGTAATGACATGTTTGACACCATCAAGCGACGAGAATTGTTGAAAAAGAGCGGCGTGTTGGCGATGGGAATGTTGTCGCTGCCGGTCTGGATGCCGCGGGTTGCGTTTCGCCAGCCGAATGCGGCGGCGAGCGCGCAAGATATTATGGTGGTGGTGTTTTTGCGGGGCGGGGCGGATGGTCTGAATATGGTGATTCCGCACGGCGACCCGAACTATTACGCGCTCCGTCGCGCCATCGCCATCGGACAGCCGGGAGCGCGCAAAACGGGTGCGACGATTGATCTGGACGGCTTTTTCGGTCTGCATCCGTCGCTCGCGCCGCTGCAAGAATTGTGGCAGCAGAAAACACTGGCGGCGGTACAAGCTGTGGGTTCGCCCGACCCGACACATTCGCATTTTGACGCGATGGATTATATGGAGCGCGGGACGCCCGGTGAGAAAGCAATGGCGACCGGGTGGATCGGGCGGCATTTGCAGGTCAAGGCGTCAGAAAAGCAGTCGCCGTTTCGCGCAGTTGGACTGGGCGCGATTGTGCAGCAGAGTTTGCGCGGCAGTATTCCGACGATCGCGCTCCAATCCATCGCTGATTTTCATTTGCGCGGGGATGCGCAGCAGCTGGGGCGGATTCAACAAACAATTTCGTCGCTGTATGATGGGAACGAATTTATCGAGGTCGAGGGGCAGGAGACGCTGGCGGCGATGGACACGCTCGCAAAAATTGCGAATCAGGCGTACAAGCCCTCGAACAATGCGAAATATCCAAAGACGTATTTTGGGCAATCGCTCGCGACGCTGGGACAATTGATAAAGTCGGACCTGGGGGTCGAGGTCGCGGCGGTGGACCTGGGTGGTTGGGATACGCACCAGCAACAAGGCGCCGGGGAGGGACAGATGGCTCGGCTCCTGGAGGAATTTGCGCAAGGGCTTGCGGCGTTCTATACCGATATGCGCGACCGGATGAAAAACATTACGCTGGTGACCATGTCGGAATTTGGACGGCGCGCGCAAGAGAATTCGTCGCATGGGACGGACCACGGACACGGAAATGTGATGTTTGTGATGGGTGGGAACGTGAACGGTGGCAAGGTGTATGGCGATTGGCCCACGCTGGCGCCGGACAAATTGTATGGTCCTGGAGATCTTGAGATTACGACGGATTTCAGGGACGTGTTGGGCGAAATTGCTCAAAAGCGTTTGGGCAATCCGAACCTGGCAGCGATCTTTCCCAACTATTCGACGTTTAATTTTCGCGGGGTCGTAAAGGGATGAAACACGACGGCAGACCGCAGGTGAGGGAGAATGGTCCGAAAGCAAGAGACACCTTCATCCTAAAATGTAGCCGGATGCTGAAAAAACTCGAGAGAGTCGTAGTGTGATCCTCCCGAAAGACCGTGACCCTCGTTTCGTGACGATCCGACGTGGTGGGACCCTCACCGATTCGGACCACCGTCTCCTCGCCCTGTGGGCGGCATCGTGCGCAGAGCACGTCCTCGACCTCTTCGAGTCGGTTCAGCCGGATGACCCGCGGCCGCGTCAGGCGATCGAACATGCTCGCGCCTGGGTACGTGGTGAGATCACAATGTCCCGCGCGCGCGCGGCGGCGGGTCATGCCAACGCCGCGGCCAGAGACTTGTATGGTGCAGCACGGCATGCGGCGTACGCTGCCGGTCAAGCCGCAGCTGTCGCACACGTCGCCGCACACGAGCTCGGTGCGGCTGCGTATGCAATCAAAGCCGCGCGCGCGGCGGCTCCGCAAGGACAGAGCGAGAGCGCAGGGCGGCTCGAATGTCGGTGGCAGCGCGACCAGCTCCCGAAGGTGATTCGCGAGCTCGTACTCGACGACCAACGGTTGCGGAACGATCTCTGCTGGATGGTGTTTGACTGCTGAGCGTGCTTGAGGGTTCGCGCAAAAACTTTAAGGTTTGTTTTATTGCTCAGGACTTGACATTTGCGTTTTTCGTGGTATTCTGAACGTCGCTTGTCTGGAAACGACCCTTTGTGAGTCGTCCCAGCAAGACAGTTCGATAACAACCGATTGAGGAGGTCAGAGAGATAAAATCACTGTTGGGATAAACAACAGCTCCCCAGGGAAATGAAATATTTTTCCTCGGTTCTCTTTGTCCCCGCCGCAGGTGATTGGCAAGTCCAGTCAACCCGGCGGATTTTTTTGCCCCAAAAGCGAAAAAAGATTTTCAGTCGGTGGCGATGATCGTAATCGCAGGGAATGATTCCCGGCGCACCTTAACAGTTAAAGAGTGGAAGAGAAAGTGCGAGAGCGCCTGTGTAAGATTCATGTTGGACGTGGTTCGGCATGGATTGGTTGCATACCAGTAACGGTATGCGACAACTTTTGAGTAAAAATG
>JADZCJ010000132.1 GCA_020851635.1 Anaerolineae bacterium | reverse complement strand
TCCATACTTCCTCCTTAGAACAGAAAGTATGAACAAAAACTGCACGATGTCCTGAGTACGTTTGGTTGTTAGAGTGCGCACGATGTCGTGAGTACAACTTACTGCACGATGTCCTGATTATTGAGAGTTAGATACTCGGCTCCTCAATTTTTTACACACAATTCAGTATACCGCCTCGATTCGTTGTTCATCGGGCTGCTCCTTGTGGGACATGAGAATTATACTCCGTGAATTTGGAATTGGAGCAGCCGAAAAATGTAAGTGAATTAAATCGCGTTTTGTCTCATTTCATTCCGGGCAATACAGTTTCCGCATATAAGGCACTAGGAATGTTGTCTCCGCTGGCATATTGGCTCCACGAGTCCACAAAAGATGGTACCGCTGATGAAAATGAAATCAAGAGAAAACTTGAGGAAATACGAACAGCTGATGAAGATGTCGATCAGCTCTGGATCAGCTTTCGCGACCACACGCCGCTTTTTACAGAATACGCGCACGGACATTACGGTTTTGCCCATCGAACGTTTCAAGAATATCTTGTTTCGAAGGAATTGCTACGTCCCAAGAATGACCCTCTTGACCGCATTTACCAACGGCGGCACCAAGTCCATTGGGAAGAACCAATTCTGTTGGCGATGAGTTCCGAATCCAACGCGACGAATTTGATTCGCACGGCGATACTTGCGGATACCGAGGAAGCGAAACGGCGCAGCTTTGGGCAAAGTCGATACAATGATGTTCTGCACAGTGATTTTCTGTTCGCGGTTCGCTGTGTGATAGATGGAGCGATAATTGATGATGAACTGATAAATCGCTTTGTAGCGCAATTGGTCGAATGGTGGTTCAGTGAAGTTGAGTTGGATCGTTCCAATGAACGAGTTTTGGATTGGAAATTTTTGGACGGCTTGGCTGATGCGATCACATATCTATTCTCATCTATGAGAGGAACGCTGCTTGAAAGACGAATTACGGAAGTTTTCTTAGGCATTCTGAATGAGGCGAATACGCCTGCCTTTGAAACCGAGCTTACGGAGCGTATTAATGCTGCTGAGCTGGCAGGAGAGCCTGGTTACGGTTCATTGGCAGGTATGGTGCCGCCAAAAATGTATCAAGCATATCGCGCTCTCAAAGTCATTGGTCAAGACTGTTCTCCTGAAGTTATCAAGTTTTTCTTGAGAGTGTGGAGAACAGAGAGTCGGGATGTGAGCAGCGATGCGGAGAGAATCCTTGAAGGATTTCAACAAAGAGATGGAATTATTCCCATTCTGGTCGATATTTTGAAGGGTGAAGTTGAAGAGATAAAACTTTTTTCGGCGATCCTACTTGCCGAACTGGGGCAGACGACGCCAGAGGGAGCACGCTGCTTATTCGCTGCTATTGCCCAAGATGATTTCAGAACTTGGAGTCATCCTGATCGTAAGAAATTAAGGGAACAGAACCGGCGTGACCGCGCGTACAATTCTTTGATGCAAATTCAAAAATCCGCCCGAATCGAACAAGCTCAGCAGGTGATTGCTGTTCTGAATTCTATAGTTGCGGATGAGCAAAAACAGATTCAGTTGATGGCAGAATCGCATACAGGTAAAGAACTCCACATGTTTTTAGGAGACACCTATCCTCACGACATCCGAAAACTGATTGCAGTTTACTTGCTAGTAAGGTTGGGGAGGGCGGACGCGTTGAACATCTTGCAATCTGAAATCTTAAAGCCAGAGAGTGGACAACTGTTTTTGAGAACAATTCAAAGACTTGTACCATTTGAATTCTGGGACGAAGCAACAATGCGCGCAGTCCGACTTAACTCAATTCTTGGAAGTTCTCATGGTTTTAGTTTGACATTTGAACCCTATGCAGCTGTTTTCGCCGCAAAAAGACTTTCGGCATTGCAACAAGTCTCTGATAAAATCATCATGAGAGTATTCGAACTATCTGCGTACGACGATACGTATATTCAAGAATTTGCCATTGCGCTATTTAATGCTTTGCAATGCAGACGGCCCTTTGTGTATTCGCGATTAATGGCCCTACTTGTCAATGCTGACAATCCACAGGAGGATCATTACAATCGGGATAGAGTGCGAGAATGTGCGGCGGAAGCTCTCCATGGAATTGGAGACATACCGTCTGAATATTTGACTAGGTTGCTTGAGCTCATCAGGAAACCGCCATTACAGAAGATTGATAGGAGGATCCGATGGTGGTGCCTGAAGATTCTGGAGGACAGAAGAATTACTACACCAGTGTCAACACACCGCGAGATTGCCGAAACGCTGTTGTCTATTTTTCAGAGCGAAGAATCAGAGACTAATGCTGAAGCAATCGAACACTTGTTGGGCTATTTTGCTGTATCGCCAGAAGTGATGCCACTTTTGATAGATGCGCTTACATCCGATGACCAACGCACTCGCACCGTCGGTTGGTTTGCTCTAGGGCATGATTTTGGACGCGGACGGAAGATAGATGCCCCTCCAGGAGCGCAGCCTAGCCGATTATGGAATAATAGAATCGCGATCCCTGTGACTACGATCCTAGTGTTACTAAAGGTATTGACCGATAGCGATGATCAAGTCAGCCAAAGGGCGGTGTACATGTTGGAGCAGAGTGCCGAGAAACCATCCGAATTGATTGATGGGTTACGCGCTCTAATGGGACATTCAAACCCTTGGGTTCGATGCCGTGCAATAAAAGTTTTAGTCGCACTTGACTATAACGAGAGAGATATGGTACCTGTTTGGTTTGAATTGATAGGGAACGAAAATGCAAGCGTTCGTTCAGAAGCCATCCAGTTGCGTGGCAAACTTCTGCTGACACCCAAAGAAGAGGTTATAGCGGATGATTTAGCGATCAGTGTCCATGCCAGTGAATACATTGTAACACCTGGAGTTGCGGCACTCTTGAAAGCAGCAAGAGACGAAACTTCAATTCTCAACCTCATCTTGAAGGTAAAATATAACACTTTGGCGTTTATGGAAATGGACAGCGCGAACCAAAGTACACTTTTTCAGATCATTTCGGATCCTGACATTCTCTCGAACGAGCTCGGGACTCTCGCACTTGGTCTCAGCAATGAAGAAAAGTCTGAAATTTTTGATGCAGAAGAACTAGAAACGCAACTAGAGGAGTTCCGAGAAAGGGCGATCTGGAAAATAGGTGAGGAAGCGAATTTGGAAAACGAGACTATTTCCTTGCTAGTTCCCCTCCTAGATGATTTGAGCAACGGAATCCAAGCAAGTGCTATTGGAGCGCTTGCGGAGATATTCGCGCGGTTCCCAGTAGGTTTTCAGAGCGAACGCAGGGAATTTGCGGATCGGCTCTACGAAATCATTAAACAAGAGGAACGAGGCATTGGCGATGCGTGGCCGGCACTCTGGAAGGTTGCGCAGACTCTATAGCGATCCTTTTGACACGACAGTGCAGGTCTCTTGACACGGCGCGCGTTGCGTTTATGACCCGCGTAGATCGTTATCAATCGGGTTTTGACATCACTCTCCCTTGTATTTTTGAGGCTTGGAAAGGGCAGAGGAGACGAACGTAATTCCACGAGACGGCACTCTCCCGCGTCGCGAAGCGGACACTCCTTGCCAAGGAAAAGGTCGCGGGTCCGAATTCCGTGTCCCGCTTTTAGGGGGTGCGAAATCACACCTCACTCCACAAACCGGTCTGGAAGGGACCGGTTTTTTATTTTCTCCCCCATCCGTTGGCAAAAATCAAAGAGAAAAGAAGAGTTGCAAACCATGACATTCTCGCTTTTGGTGCGCCCCCCACCAAAAGCAATTTCCCCAGTTCTCGACCAATCACCCCGAACCGATTCGTTGACAGTATAGCGGTATAGCGGTATCACTGGGAGCGGAGGTGCAATGTATGCCCAAGGTCAAAGAAGGCATCGGGTGGCCCCGTCTCGAGATATATCTGCCCGATGAAGAGATCCGCCGACGCGTCAAGCTCGCAGCCGCCGCGCACGACGTCAAGCTGAGCGAATATTGCGTTGTTGCAATTCTCGAACGCCTGGAACAAGATGAGGCGCAGTCCTGGAGCAACTGGCAGCGTCAAGTCCAGGAGCTGCGCGCCTGGCAGAAACAAGTGCAAGCCAGTCTCGGACGAAAAAAGATCCCCGACAGCTGCGCGGCTTCGCAAACTGCGTATTCGGTATACTTTACGCGCCGAAATTTTCCCGTTGGCTACAAAACTCGCGCGAGAATTGAACCAACCCACCACGTATGATACGGTCTTTCTTGCCCTGGCTCAACTGCTCGAGTGTGATATGTGGACGGCTGACCGCAAGTTCTATAATGCCACGCGTCTGCGCGCCTCCGAGGTCAAATGGATTGGCGATTACGCAGCTCGGTAGTGCAACATCAAACGAGCTCTTCAGAATTCGAATCTGCAAACTCGTTTAGAAATAGCCCGAGACGAATGATCATTCCCGCCATTGTCGGTTGATGTTGCACTAGCAGGTAGTCGGAGAGACCTCACTCGATGCGATAAACTGCATCGCCGCAATCTCATCTTGTTGCACCATTCGAAATATCCCCGTCGAAGGAGCTGCGACAAGGAGTTGGAATGACCCGGGGGACACAGCGGGCTGCTTCCATTCTTGGACTTGCTCGCGGCACACCCCCAATTTGCGTTTGTGCAAAGACAACACACCCGCTTCGCCATAGAATGATAACGTCAAGCATTCAGGTTCGACCGATGCCGCGATCTCGCGATGCAAAGCGCCGGGCCGGAGGTGAATTGGATGAAACAGCGAATAAACTATACAAAAGTTGCTCCGGGTGTGTCAGAGGCAATGCGTGGTCTCGGCGAATACACCGGCAAAAGCGGTTTGGAACCGCGCCTCTTGGAGCTTGTCAAGACGCGGTCGTCGCAGATCAATGGGTGCGCCTATTGTATTGACATGCACACCAAAGACGCGCAAGCGATGGGCGAGAGCGTGCAGCGCTTGTTTGCGCTCAGCGCGTGGCGCGAAACGCCGTTCTTTTCCGAGCGCGAACGCGCGGCGCTCGAATGGACAGAGGCAGTCACGCTCGTCAGCGAGACCCATGTTCCTGACAATGTGTACGAACTCGCGCGCAAGTGTTTTACGGAAAAGGAGCTGGTTGATCTGACGCTGGCGATTGTCGCCATCAACGGTTGGAATCGGTTCGCCATTGCCTTTCACAGCATCCCGGGGACCTATCAACCCGCGCGACAGCAAAAGGAGTAAACGCGGATGCCCGAACAAATCAAAGAAACCGGGACCGGGCTGACGATCATTTCGATCCTGCTCGTCGAGCACCGCATGCTGCGCGAACTCATGCAAGCCATGAGCGACTGGCTCAGCGCGGGTCTTGCTGTCCCGGCAGTACAAGAGCGCGCGCATGTGATCGCTGTCGCGCTCGATGCCCACGCGCGACGCGAAGAGCAAGAATTATTCGCCCCGTTCTGTTCGCGCTCGCCGACCGCGCGCCATCTGGTTGACATGATGGAGCTGGTCCATCAGGAGGTTCGTGACCTCTTTGACGAGATCGAGACGGCGGCGGACCCCATCGGCAGAATGTGGACGATTTTGGAACTGACGGAAGCGCATTTTGTCCGCGAGGAACAAGAGCTCTTTCCACTCGCGGAACAATTGCTCTCGCCGCAAGAGCTCGCGCGTTCGGAACCGGCGTTCCCGTGAGTCCGAGACACAGCCCTGACCGGCGCACAATCGCTCAGGCACACGCTAACCGGCTGATTGTTGATCATTCGAATATAAAGAGGAGCCAGATACGATGGCAGTTTTGATAGAATCGTACAAGCAAACAGAGGCGTTTCGCCCGGAAAAATTCAACCCGGTTATGCTTGCCCTGAACGCGCGCGTCAAAGTCATCCAGGCATGCTTTGAACCGGGGCAGTTTATTCCGGTGCACCAGCCGGGCGTAGATTTGACGCTCGTCGTGTTGGAGGGCAGCGGCACACTCGTCGCCGATGATCGCGAGCTGCACATTGTGCCGGGCGCGCTTGCGTTTATTCCCGCAGGCGAGTCGCGCGGGATCAAGGCGGACACGCGCCTGGTCGTCCTGCACGTTGTCACACCGCCCCCCAGCGATGCCGACCACGCGCAGGTCGTCGCCGGGCTTCAAAAGGGAGCATGGCGGTGATTCAAACTAAACGGGTCTACGAGCCACCCGCGCGCGGCGACGGCGCCAGGTTTTTGGTCGAGCGCCTGTGGCCCCGCGGCATCAAAAAGACCGAACTCGACGCGCGCGCGTGGCTAAAAGAGGTCGCGCCCAGCACAGAACTTAGAGAGTGGTTCGCGCATGACCCAACCAAATGGAGCGCATTCAAGCGCAAATATTTTGCCGAGTTGAACAAAGCGGAACCGGGTTGGAAACCGATTCTGCAAGCTGCGCGACGCGGCAACGTGACCTTGCTTTACAGCGCGCGCGATACGGAACACAATAACGCCGTCGCGCTCAAAGCATACCTTGACAAGAAACTTGCCGGGTAACAGGTCTGTCCCCTCACAAGTAGAATTTGCTCAAATAACAATGACGTGCTCCGCGCCTACAGCATCGCGCAGAGCACGCCATCTTTTTGGTTTGAGAGTGGGGCGCGCCTATTCGGTCTTACCCGGTTGGTCCCATTTCGCCTGATACTCTTCTGCAGACAACTTGTACCAGTCTGCATTCATCTCGATATACTGCTGCCAATTCTCCGGCACATCTTCCAGCGGAAAGATCGCGCTGACCGGACATTCGGGCACACACGCTCCACAATCAATACATGTATCGGGATCAATATACAGCTGCGCGGAATTGGCAAAATCACCTTCATCCTGGCGCGGGTGGATACAATCCACCGGACACACATTCACACAGGCAGTATCTTTAACTCCGATACAGGGTTCAGCGATCACAAACGCCATGCGGCAATCTCCTTGGCGGTTGAGGCAACCGGCATTTCGGTCTGCCCTGGCCGCCTGAATCGAATACGCTTCCCCCTTTCGAGCAACAGTATACGTCGCGCGACAAAACGTGTCTTTGCTCTACCGCAAACACGCGTTTGCCGTGTGTGACATTCTCGCCCGGCGCATCCAAAACAGGTCTCGCAATTCCGGGGACGGTCGGAAACAAAGCAATTCTTTGCACATCATGTAAAATGGGTGTATCAATCAACAAACTCTTTTTCTCGACAAACCACAATTCATGCGCGCTCACAATTCGGGCTTGCTCTTTGCAATTTTGCAAAGACGGGCGCGTCCAATCGCGCTAGACTGCGTGAATAGATTATGGCAAATCCAGACGTTTTGCGCGCGCTTGTGCTTATAGTCTGCGTAGGTTACGGCGGCAATTTGCATGCTTGTGATGTGCCGCATGACTTGTGTGGATTGCGAGAGAAAAATACCTGCGAGGAGAAACAATGAAAATAAGGGTCCTGATTTTGTCAAGCATCGCGTGCGCGTCCTTGATCGTCAGCGGGTGTGCGACTCCGCCACTGCCCAAAGTCGCTGTCGAGCAAACGAGCACGCCCGGTTCGTCCGCCTCTGCCGCCGCGTCCGCCCCTGCCGCCGCGCCCACTCCTGTCGCCTTGAGTGAAGGTGTCGAGACGGCAGCCAAACGAATCGGCGTCGAGCCGCTCGAACCCGCTGTCCCCGTGGACCAACCCAATGTAGTTGCCGACCCGGCACAGGTGCCCGCGCCCATCACTCGGACCGAGCCCCAAACGGTCAAGATTGCTCTTGAGGCAAAAGAAGTGGAAGCGGAACTGGCGGATGGCGCCACCTATGCTTTTTGGACGTTTGATGGCACGGTGCCCGGTCCTCTTTTGCGGGTTATGGAAGGCGACACCGTGGAAATCACTCTGACCAATTCCATTAGCAACACGGTCTCGCACAATATTGATCTGCACGCGGTCAACGGACCCGGCGGCGGCGCGGCAGTGACGAATGTGGCGCCCGGCGAAACCAAGACCTTTACCTTTCAAGCGCTAAATCCCGGACCATATATCTATCACTGTGCGTTCCCCCCGCCGTTTCATCACATCGCACAGGGCATGTATGGCGGCATTGTGGTGGAACCCAAGGGCGGCTTGGCTCCCGTGGACCGCGAATTCTATGTGGTGCAGGGCGAATGGTACACCACCGGCAAAGCGGGCGACAAAGGCAACCAGCTCTTTAGCTTTGACAAAGCGCTCGCCGAACAAGCCGAATACGTTACCTTTAACGGACATCTGGATGCGCTCACCAAACTCAAGCCGCTCCAGGCAAAAGTGGGCGAGACCGTGCGCATCTTTTTTGGCAACGGCGGTCCGAACCTCGGCTCGAACTTTCATCTCATTGGCGAAATTTGGGACAAGGTCTATCCCGGTTCGCCCAATACCTTTATCGAGAATGAAGAAACCTGGTATGTCCCGCCCGGTTCGATGTCAATCTTTGAATTCAAGCTCGATGTGCCCGGCAGCTATACTTTGGTAGACCACGCGCTGTGGCGCGTTGCCAAGGGGGCGGCGGGGCTTTTGACGGCAGAAGGCGAATGGGATCCCGCCATCTATTCGCCCGACCCCACGAATGCAAGTCACTAAAAAATAATGGGGACGCGGTCGGTGCTCCGACCGCGTCCCGAAAGGAATCATGATGAGTAGTGTAACACAGACCTTTCGCGAACATCACCACGCGCTGGCAACCGAATTGTCGGATTATGCGACGAGTTTCGCGCAAGCCAAGCCGACCGCCGATCCGCAGGCGTTCGTCGCCTTTCTCAAGAACGAACTGGTGCCGCACGCAGTCGGCGAAGAGGCGCAATTGTATCCTCTGATGGATGAGCTTGTGCGCGCCCACGGCAAGCCGACGGCAACCATGAGCGTTGACCACGAATATATTCAAGAGTATGTTTCGCAGATCGAAGCGACGACCGCAAAACTCAAAAACGCCACTCCCGACGAACAAAACGCGCTCCGCGCCAAACTCGGCAAGCTGGGCACGGAGCTGAACGCGATTTTTGACGCGCATCTCGCCAAAGAAGAACGCGTTTATCTCCCGCTCTTTGAACAATATGTGTCCGACGAAGCGCAGCAGCGCGTGCTGGACGCCATGCACGACGGACACACGGCGCCAGCCATGCAGCGAATTGACGTGCGCGTGATTCCTCCGCCGCAGCGTCATGTGCTCATTTTCAAAACGTTTGAAGCATTGGGTCCCGGCGAGGCGTTTGAAATAGTGAACGACCACGACCCCAAACCACTCTATTATCAATTCTCGGCAGAGCGCGCCGGCCAGTTTACTTGGGAATATTTCGACCGCGGTCCCCAGGTCTGGCGGGTGCAGATCGGCAAACCGCCCAAGCCGAATTGAGGAGGTTCTCGTGAAAGCAGCACCACTTTTGGAGCGACTTGAATTTGACGCTGCCAAGCCGCATGCGGCGGCATTGTATGTGGACAAGCAGGGGCGCGCGATTCTTTGGACGCTCGAACCGCATCAAACCATCCACGACCATCGTGTGCCCGAGTCGCCGTTCTACGTCGTCATCTTGCAAGGTCACGGCTGGTTCAGCGGCGCAGATGGCAAAGAAGAACAGTTCGGACCAAACACCTTGCTGGTGTTCGAGACGGATGAACTTCACGGCGTCCGCGCCGGAGATGAGCGCCTGGTGTTTGTTGGATTCTTGCACGGCGCGCCGGGAAATGTCTCGAGCAAGGTCGGCGGTGAGATTGGACGGGGCGAGGTCTAGCCGCGCGCCCATCGCACAAAAAACGCGCCGCGTAATGTTACGCGGCGCGTAAAATCGTTACCGGAAGGTTTATCGCATGAATCCTCGCGCTCAAGTCATGAATTCGCCCATCGTGGCGCGATACGACGAACTACCCCTGACCAACGTGCCGCTCTTTCAGCACGAAGATTTTTCCGGCTGCCTGCTCGGATTCCTGCCCGGTCAGGTGCTGCCGCGCCATACCCACGAGCACGAGCATGAGGTGTTTGACGTGCTGGAGGGTTCGGGCGTCGTGTGGCTCGACGGCGAGCCGGTGCAGGCGCAGGCGGGCAGTGTGATTTTTGTCCCCGCGGGCGTAGAGCATGGTTTCGAAAATACAAGCAGCGAACGTTGGCTGATCCGCGCGACGATTCATCAACGCGTCTATGCTCGCCGCGCGCTCCAGCGCGCGCTCGAAAAAAGACTTGGCGGTGCGCCGCGATAATCTCTGCGTAGGTTTTGGTGAAAGACCTGCAAGGTGTTGAACGCCTCGCAGGTCGGAATGGTCTCACACCCCAAATCGAACGGGTATCTGCTCAGTGCGGCGCAACAAGTTGCGCCACCCGTTCCACCTTGACCCAGATTTTCCCATCTTTGACGTCAGTTTCATAGAGCGGGGCCGGCGCGGTTGCCGGTCCTGCTTTTACGCTGCCATCTTCCAATGAAAAGTGCGAATAATGCCAGGGACACTCGATGATTGTATCGCGCAGCGTCCCCTGTTGAAGCGGCGCGCCATAATGCGAACATACCGCGCCAATCGCATAGACGCGCTGTCCGCGCCGCACCAATAAAATGGGTTGTCCTTTGACGTCAAAACGCTGCGGCTTGTTTTCCGGCAGTTCGGTGAATCCGACCACAGGCGTGAAATCTTTGGGACCGCTGCGATAGGCGTTTCGGTTGACCATGACGCCGAGACGAAAGACGAGCCCGCCCCCAAGATAAGCGCCCACCGACATCACCAGGTATCCGATCAACGCCGGAATAAAATTCGCCACGCTCACTTGCCACTGGGCCAAGTAGAGCATGAGCCAGGCGAGCATAAAAAACAGCGTCCCGGTAATGTTCATGATCGCATGAACCAGCCCGACCGCGAGTTCGGTCGGGTCCACATCCATCCAATCCATAAACCCTGTCGCTATGGCGGCGAGCGCGGCGAGGATGCCCAAGCCCATGGCGAGTCCGATCGCAAGACCAAGCCCATCCATCCCAAAAAAGAGACCTGCGATATACAACAAGAGTGTGACCGTCCACGCCCCGACAGGAACATCTGTGAGCAGTGGATGCAGGGGATGCTCCAGCCAGGTCCCGTTTGCCAGGTTCTTGAGCGGACGGAGCGGACCCTCGAGAAAAACAGTATTGAGCGCGCGCTGCAAACTCTTGGCAGTCGCGCGAATCGCCGGAATACGAGTTATGGCAGCGTCGAGCGCCTCACTGAAATCGCGGTTCATAAAGATTCCTCCGAATCCTCGTGCCAAACGCCCGGGCGCGATCACCCGGGAAAAACCACAAAAATCTAACGAGCCGGAAACTATTCGGTCTTGCCGGGATAGGTGATGGTCGTTCCTTCCACATGCGCAAAGCGAGTCAGTTGATGTGGGCGGCTGCTTTTCTCGCTCAGAATATCAACGACGGGAATATTTCGAATTACAAGCGCATCCCCGATCAGCGAACGGTGGCAGCGCCATGGGAGCGCTTCCGCGCACATGATGACGGTCTGTGTTTCTGCGGCAATCTTGACCAGCTGTTCGATGCTCTCTGTAAATTGGAGAGTCTGCATATAGTCGGCATAGCCCCGAAAAGACCGATTTTCCCATGCCGTGTTGAGCGATGTTTTGGTTGTATGACGCAAACCGCCCAGACCCTCCATACGCAGATAAGAAATATTGTGCGCCGCCAAACTCGCGCACAGTTCGGATTCGTTGTATTGAGGATTATGACGGGATTTGGCGATTTTTCGGACATCAACAACCGTCTCGATGCCATACGCTTGCAGCAGCCGCACAAAGACCTCGATCTCTCTGGTCGAATGACCGACGGTGTAAATTGTTTTTATACAACTCCTTTCCGCTTCAATTTTTCCAGCAGCAGATGAAAATAGACCAGTCCCTCGTACGGACTCCATTGCGAGCCAAGTTCTCGAATCTCTTGATAACCGGGTCTGCGCTCCAACTGATAAAGATGCTGCAAATTGTTCTGCGCGCCGACATCATCCCCCGGAAACACGTCCAGGCGCCCTAACCCTCGCAAGAGCGCATACTCCGCGGACCAACGACCAACGCCGTGAAGGGTGAGCAGAAATTCGAGGACCTGGCTGTTTGTCATTTGCTCCAGACTCGACAGCTCTATTTCGTCATTTGCGGCGCGGACGGCAAGCTCTTTGATCGCGCGCGCTTTCTGACGGCTAAACCCCAGTGGTATCAGCTCTTGCTCGGCGACTTGTGCCAGGTCCACCGGGCGCGGAAAGGCGTAATACGTTGTGCCCGCCTCAACCAATCCCAAACCAAACTTTTCGGACAAACGGTTTAGTAATAAAATTCCCAAGTCAAGCGTCACTTGTTGACAGGCGATGGCGTTTACCAGCGCTTCAAAAACATCCGGGAAGCGGGGAGGTTTTACGCCGCGAAACTGCGTCGCCAGTGATTTGAGCGTATCATTCTTTTTGGCAAGGGTGTAGAATGGACTCAGGTCAATCTCGAGCCCGAGCAGCCGCCGGATCACAACTCTGACTTGTTTCCGCGTTTGCGGTGTGATTTCTTTATTCGATTGCAGGACGACACCAAGTCTCGGTTCTGTTTTCGTCCCTGCTCTTGTTACCGCGAGCAAGAGTGGTGTGTGATTGCAAACGACGACGCGGCGATACGTTTGCCCGTCCCATCGGTCCAGCAGGTTTTTTTGACGTCGCCGCAAAGCCCAGACGGTGAGGTCCAACCGAAAGGGCGGAACGGCGCCGAGCAGCATTTTGGCATGATACATAAAGTGGTCATTTCTCCCCTCTGAGGGCTGACAAGCTACAGCGCGGCTGTCGCTCGGCGGCGCGCTGTGTTGGCGTGTCAATGCGATGAGGGGTCATTTTCACAGGAGCGTAATCAAATGGACAAGCTGATCAGGATTCCCGTCAATCTGACTGATGCGGGCGATGATTTGGTTTTGCACGCGGCGATGCCGGGCACCGAACCCGAAAATATTCTTGTCACATTTACCGACAAGTCCATCATGCTCGATTCGACCGCGCGCGGGACGGTGGGGCGCGACAAACGGGTGCTGCGTCAAGAATGGGGCATCGGCAAATATCATCGCGTGCTCCGTCTGCCGTGCGCGGTGGATACATTCCGCGCGAACGTGACCTATGACAATGGCATCTTGACGGTGAGCATGCCCAAAGGTCCCGAAATGCGACCGCGTGAAATCCGCGTCAAAAAAATCAAAGGACAGCGTGGTCAAACCCGGGGTCACAGCGGGCGTGGCTAGAACAAACCCCACTTGGATTTGGCGCAGGCCCTGCGAGTGTTTCATGGCGAATCGAGTTCGCCCGACCTCGCAGGCAAGTCCACCACCCTAAATCGAGCCGCCGCGCTCGAGCTCGGCTGTCAGCTCAAGCGCGCCGAAAGGTGGTGACAAGATTCACCGCCAGGACCGCGACTGCCGTCCAGCCAAACAGACCGGAAAAGCCCCAAAGCGTAATCGCGACGTCCCAGGAGGGCAAGAATGTTGGCAATACACGCAGAAACGCGGCAATATTGCCCAACACAAACGTCACGAGGACGAGGCGCGGGTAGGCGACTCCCTTTTTTTGACTAAAGCCCGGCGCCATTCGGGGCGCCATGCCAAAAATCAAAAGCGTAATAAACCCGACCGTCAACGCATGTCGCGCCGCATCCTGGGACACGACGATTTGGGGAACAAATGTGCTTGCCACACGCGCCAGATTCAAAACGGCGGCAAACAACAGCCACGCGTACGCCGAATAGATCAAGAGCTCAAAGCGCCCGTACTCACCTGCGTCCGGATAGGCGGCGCGCGTCGGTTTGCGTAAATAATCGAGATCGGGTCGGGTATTTGCCACGCGGTCCACAATCCACGGCGGGCGCCGACGCGCAAGGTCTATTTGCCAGATAAAGACCAGAACGCACACATTGAGCAAAACCGCCCCACCCGCTTGAACCATGTCGAGCAGCGGTCCCCGGATGTCATTCTCCGACAACGGACGCCCCAACGCCCCAAACAGGTCCCCCGCGATGGCGCCGAGAAACGGCAGGATGACCAGGCACAATGCGATGGCATAAAAGCGCGCGAGCCGTCTCACCCCCTTGCGCGGCGGCATCGCGAGCCGCAAAAAGAGCGGCAGGTTGCGAAAGGAAAAAACCACCGCCATCGGTATCACCACGCCATACAGCAGCAACGTCACCACGAGATTGTTAAAAGCAGCTGCGAGCGTGGTGTTGTCCTGCGCTATCGCAGTCCACACCCCAAGCAGATTCACGACCAGCGCCGCATTGAGCGACAAAAATACCATCTGCGCGAACGGTTCGACCGGATACGCCGGCGATTCGGTGGTCAGCGGTTTTGAAACGCGCAGCGTCGCAAGCAGCATCGAGTCAATCACCATGATCCCCGCGAGTTCTAGCAGCGCCGAAATGCCCCAGGCGATCTGCCACACGGGAATCGTTCCTTCGCCCAAGGGATTAAAACCGAGCGCGGGCTGCGCAATTACGCGCAGCCCGAGACCGCTGACCAGCAGCGCAAATGCGTATGGCAAGCGTTCTGTATTTTGCAAACGCACCCCGCGCAGTCTCGGCAGAAAAAAGAACCCCATGCCCAGAACGAACAAGCCCACCCATCCAAACAATTGAGCGTGCCCATGCGCCTGAATGACCGCGCCCCACCATGTGCCCGGAACGATTCCCAACGCAACCGAACCAACAATCAACGCTCCATATCCAAATCCTGCCGTCAGCGCAATGGTCAGCGCCGCATAAAGAAAAGGTTCATGAATCCGCCGCGTCCAATCCATATCGCTTTTGCTATTCCTTTGTCCGCCGCTGCCCGCCATCTCCGTTCTTGAATCGCGCGGGCGTCATGCAAAACTTAAAATTCACTCAAACTCTCCTCGACTTTACACAGAATCATCAAGCCGCAGGTGCTGCCAGCGTTTTGAGATAACTCTCGACTCCCCATGCCGCATGCCGACCCGCTGCCACGGCGGTGACAATCAGGTCCGCGCCGCGCACATCGTCGCCTCCCGCATACACCCCGGCGAGCGTCGTCGCGCCGTCCACCTGCGAATCTACCTGAAAAATTCCTGGCTTGACCGTTTTGAGTTCAGGCGTGCGGGACGGAATCAGTGGGTCGCCGCCATAACCGATGGCGAGCACCACAATGTCCGCAGGCACGGTAAAGTTGGACCCGGGAATCGGAATGCGAATCTTGATCGGCACGCGCTGTCGCTTGTCCGCAGGTTTCGACCTCATCTTTTGCATTTCGACAAAACGCACATGCCCCTGGTCATCTCCGATAAAACGAACCGGCGACGCGTGAAATTCGTACTTGACGCCTTCTTCCTGTGCGTGGACATATTCCTCCTCGCGCACGCTCATCTCTTGTTCCGCCCCGCGGTAATAGTCCGTGACCTGTCCCTCAGGAAAGCCATGCTGGATTTGAAGCCGCCGCGCGGTGCGGACACAGTCCGCCGAAGTGTCTCCGCCGCCGATTACCACGACGTGCGAACCGATTTCGGGCAAGCCCTTGAACGCTTGAGGCAGCTCGTCGGACGGCAGATTCCCCCGCACGAGAAATTCGGTCGCCTGATACACTCCTTTCAGGTCTTGACCCGGCAGACCAATCGAATGTCCGATTGGCGCGCCAATGCCGAGAAACACGGCGTCGAATTCCTTGCGCAGCGCGTCCAGCTCAATGTCGCGTCCCACCTTGGTATTGCAAACAAACTTGACGCCGAGCCGCTCCAGATGCGCGCACTTGGAGCTCGCGATTTCCTTGCTGAGCTTGAACCCGGGGATGCCATAGACCAGCAGCCCGCCGGGTTGGGGCCATTCTTCATAAACCACTACTTGATGTCCGTCGCGCGCCAATTCTTCCGCGGCGGCAAGCCCCGCCGGTCCGCTCCCCACTACCGCCACGCGGCGACCGCTGGACGGAGCCAGCGCGGGCATGGGATGCCCCTTGTTCGTCCGCTGCCAGTTTGTGCAAAAGTTTTCGAGCTTGCCGATATTTACGGCGCGGTCAAAACCGGCTACAGTGCACGAACCCTCGCACAAAATCTCTTGCGGGCACAGCCGACCGCACACCTCGGGCAGGGTGTGTGTGGCGCGGAAAATATTGGCTGCCTTGTCAAAGTCCTTTTCCTCGATGGCAAGCAGCGCGCTCGGGATGTCGTTGTGGACCGGACATCCCAGGATACACGGCTCGGGCGATGGGCAATGAATACATCGCATTGCTTCGACCACCGCTTGTTCATCTCCATAGCCCGTAAAGACCATGTCAAAATTGCCAAGCCGCGCCGGCGCCGGTTGTTCCGGGGGCGCGCCCGCAGGAATATTGGTGCGTTCGTAACGATCAGGTCCCAACTCGAGCAAGCTGGGGTCTTCGGCGCCGATCTTGGGATAAACTTGCATCATTTCATTCCCCTTTCGATTGACTGATTTTTTTGAGTGCAGACCCCTTGTGCATTGCCAGATGGTCGGTCTTGTCGCTCTTGATCAAATACTGTGGCTCTTGTTCCGATGCATGGACCGTATAGCCCTTGAATTCTATTTCCGACGTTATTTTTTCCTTGATTGTCCCCCGGACGCGACCTGCTTCCGAGTTCCACTCGACATGATCGCCTACTTTGAACTCTTGCGCCATTGTTATCACCTCCTGTCCGCAATCTCAACTTGCTTTTTTCTGCCGGGTTGCCGTAGTGAAATCAAATTATGCTCGTCTTTGAGATACAACGACGCGCGTTCTTGATTATGACTGAGATCTTGCCGACAACCTGCTAAAAATCAATAATACAACCATCGGCGACACAACCCAAGCGCGTTGATGATCGCCGCAGCTCATAAAATAGGTTCGTTTTCAGACCTTTGGGCTTGGTCGCGATATAGAGTGGTCCTCGACTCGACCGCGCACAAACTTTAAGCAAAAAACCTCTTCGCTGGGAAGAGGTCAAGATACAAGTCAGTTAGGGCTCGTACAAGTATAACTTGCTTGCCGAAACGGAAACCAGTGCTAGTCCCTGGAACGCGAATCGGCGCGAATCGTTCGCCAAACTGCGGCTTGGCACGAATCTCCACAAAATGCTTGGGACAAAATAAAATTCGCGTAAATTCGTAATGATTCGCGAGGATTCGCGTTTTCCAGTCTCTGGCTCATTCAAGCAAATTCGGGAAATTGTAAATTTACGGAT
>JADZCJ010000131.1 GCA_020851635.1 Anaerolineae bacterium | reverse complement strand
TGTCCCGCCGCCGGAACACTCATGGCGCAAATTCAAAATCAATTCGTCCAATCCCAAATCCTAATGCACCCAAAAGCGGACATTTCTACTTTGTAGGAAAGGGGGACATTTTAACTTTGCGCTAATAGCTTGATTCGTATTGTTGACCAAGGTGGGGTGGTCGCGTAAAATTGGGCATATGTCGCAAAACTGGACAGAATCAGAAGGGGGCGTGGCAGTCGAGAAAAAGACACAGGAGAAAATTGACAAGCCGCGTCTCTGGAAAATCCTTTTGCACAATGACAATTATACGACGATGGACTTTGTGGTCATGGTGCTGGTCACGGTGTTTCACAAGTCACAGGTGGATGCGCTGCGGATCATGCTGGACGTTCACCGTAAGGGTTTGGGCGTGGTTGGAACATATACTCGAGAGATAGCGGAAACCAAAGTCGCGCGGGTGGAGCAGATGGCACGTGAAGCTGAATTTCCGCTCTTGTGCACGATGGAACCGGAATAGCTGGAAAACGCATACCAGAATGGCTGAATTTACACAATCTTTACAACAGACTTTGCGCGATGCGATGATGGACGCGCGTCGGCGACGGCACGAGTATATCACGCTCGAGCATTTGCTCCTGGCGCTGCTGCACGAAGGGCGCGCGCGCCAAGTTCTTGAGGCATGCGGGGCAAATCTGGGCAAGCTGGAAAAGGACCTCGATACGTTCTTGAAAAAGCAGATTCAGCCGATGCCCGGACGCGGCGCGGTGGATTCTGAGGCATCGGTCGCGCTGGAACGGGTGCTCAACAACGCCCAATGGCATGCAGAGAATTCCTCAGCGGGAAAAATAGAGAGCGGCGATTTGCTCGCCGCGATGCTGGATGAGCCGGAAGCGTATGCGCGCTATCTGTTGGAGCAGCAGGGAGTGACGCGCCTCGAAGTGCTGCGCTATATTTCGCACGGTTCTACAAGCGACATTCCACAAGAACAGGTGAACGCGGGCGGGGAAGATGAAGACGCGCCGGCGCGGGACCCACTCAAGGCATACACCACCGACCTGGTCGCGCAGGCGGCAGAGGGCAAAATTGACCCGCTGATCGGGCGCGATGCCGAATTGGAGCGCACGATACAGGTCTTGTGCCGCCGATTGAAAAACAATCCGCTCTTTGTCGGCGACCCGGGGGTGGGCAAGACCGCGCTGGTGCAGGGGTTGGCGCTGCGAATTCACAACGGTCAAGTGCCGGATGCGCTCAAAGATGCGCGGATTTATTCGATGGATATGGGCGCCGTGCTGGCGGGGACAAAATTCCGCGGGCAGTTTGAAGAACGCATCAAGGGTGTGCTCAAAGCGTTGGAAGCGAGACCCAATTCGATTTTGTTTATTGACGAGATTCATTCGATCGTTGGCGCGGGCGCAACGAGCGGCGGTTCGGTGGATGCATCGTCGCTGATCAAACCGGTTCTGCAAAGCGGCGAGCTGCGCTGTATCGGCTCGACCACACACGAAGAATTCAAGGCGATGGAACGCGACCGCGCATTGGCGCGACGTTTCCAAAAGATCGAGGTGCAGGAACCAACGGTTGACGAGACGATTCAGATTCTGAACGGACTGAAATCGCGGTTCGAGCAGCATCATGGTGTTACATACACGGATGCGGCGATTCGCGGCGCGGCAGAATTGGCATCGAAACATATACTGGAGCGGTTTTTGCCGGACAAGGCGATTGATGTGTTGGACGAGGCGGGCGCGCGAGAGAGATTGCGGATTGATCCGGACGCGAGTCGTGTGGTTGACCGCAAGGATATCGAGCGCGTCGTTGCGTTGATGGCAAAGATTCCCGCCGAGAGCGTCTCGGGAGATGAGAGGACGCGTCTGAGAGATTTGGATGCGGCACTGCGCGCCCAAATTTATGGACAGGACAAGGCGATAGAAGCGATTGTGGCGTCGATTCGCCTGTCGCGCGCGGGGCTGCGAACGCCAAACAAGCCGGTCGGTTCATTTCTGTTTTTTGGACCAACGGGTGTGGGCAAGACGGAGCTGGCGCGCACATTGGCAAGCGCGCTGGGCGTGGACATGCTGCGCTATGACATGAGCGAGTATTCGGAACGGCACACGGTCAGTCGTCTAATCGGCGCGCCGCCCGGGTATGTGGGCTTTGACCAGGGCGGACTGCTGACGGACGCGGTGCGGCGACAACCTTATTCTGTGGTGCTGCTGGATGAAATCGAAAAGGCGCACCCGGACCTGTTTAATATCCTTTTGCAGGTGATGGACCACGCGACGCTCACCGACAATACGGGGCGCAAAGCGGATTTTCGGAATGTGGTTCTGATCATGACGACAAACGCGGGGGCGCGCGAATTGATGGCGACGCCGATCGGATTCAAGAGCGTTGACGGGGCAGGGGACGCGGCGCGCAAGCCAATCGAGAATCTGTTTAATCCCGAATTCCGCAACCGGCTGGATGCGGTGGTGCGGTTTGACGCGCTCTCGCGCGAAACTATTCTGAAAGTGGTGGACAAGCAAATTGCAGAGCTGCGAACGGCGTTGACGCCCAAGCAGATTACGCTTGACTTGGACAATGGCGCGCGCGATTGGCTGGCGGAACACGGCTATAGCAAAGATTTTGGCGCGCGACCGATGGCGCGGTTGATTGACGACGCGCTGCGAAAACCGTTGGCGGAAGCAATGTTGTTTGGAGAACTCGCCGATGGCGGAGGAACTGCCACGGCAAGGGTCGAGAATGACAAAATAGAACTCGAATTTGCAAAAACTCCCGTTACGCCTTGACGGGAGTTTTTTGCGGGGACAGGACCCTCGACCATTCGAAAATCTCGTGAATATGGGCGGGAGTGGTGCGACAGCAGCCGCCCAGGATGCGCGCCCCAAGCTCGTACCAATGTTTGGTGTCAGCGCCAAAGGTCTCGCACGCCGTTTCGTCAAGCCAGCGTTTGTGGACGGCATCATAGGTTTCGCCGGAATTGGGATAGACGATGATGGGTTTGGTGGTGACGGCGCGCAGATTTTGAATCAAGCCGCCGATGTATCGGGGCGCGGTGCAGTTGATGCCGATGGCGGCAACCTGCGGATGGGGATCAAGCAACGCGGCACATTCGCGGATGGTTTCGCCGTGAGAGATGTGGGATTCGTCCCGCGCTGTAAAAGTGAACCATGCAAAGGAGCCCGGAAATTCGGTGAGGAGCTGCGACAAAACGCGCGCTTCTTGGAGGAGGGGGATAGTCTCGCACGCAAGGATATCGGCGCCCGCCCGGACCAGCGCGCGCATCCGTTCGCGATGGAATTCAAAGAATTCTGCATCGGACAGATGATAATCGCCGCGATATTCCGAGCCGTCCGCAAGAAATGCGCCATAGGGTCCGATGGAGGCGGCGATGAATGGGCGCACGCGCCCAATACGGTTGGCGGGGTCGCTCCAAAATTCGTCGCGCGCGGCGGTGGCGAGGGCGACGGATTGTTGGATCACGCGCAGAGCGTCGTTGCGATTCAACCCGCGCCGCGCCAACCCCCGGACAGTTGCCTGATAACTGGCTGTTGTGGCGCAGTCTGCGCCCGCACGGAAATAATCGAGATGCACCTGCTTGATGAGTTCGGGCGCATCAAGCAAAAGACGCGCGGACCAGAGCGAATCGTCGAGGTTTGCGCCGCGCCGCTCCAATTCGGTGGCAAGCGCGCCATCCAGAATAACGATGGGTTGAGCTTGAAGAATCGCTGCGATTGGATTCATGCTTTTAGAACCCGGGTGAGCCGCGTCCCAAGGGTGTGGGAGGCGGGTCAAGCCCTGAGCATGGGACTCGCGCGCTTGCAGAGCTGGATGGCAAGACCCCACGGGTCGCGCAGCATGACCAGCCGTGTGCCGTCCTCGGCGGTGCTGTCCTGGTATAATGTTGCGCCGGCTGCCATCAAGCGTTCCTTGTCTGCAGTGGGGTCCTCGGTGACAAAGGCGAAATGGAGCAAAAGCGGGTCCATCGCGGCATAGTCGGGGACGCTGTCGGGCGGATTCTTGTAGAGTTCGATGAGAATTTTGCCGCTGCCGTCGCCGATGAACTGGATATAGGGCGGAGCATTGTTCTTGCGGACAATTTCCATGCCGAAGTGCTTGACATACCACTCGGCGATTTCGTTGGGGGCAGAGACGTTGATGGCGACGTGTTCGAGTTTCATTTTTCCTTTGCCTGCGTTGTGTAAGGCAGCCCACCAGCGCGGGCTGCCTTGTTATGACTATTGTATTGTGTTTAGCGTCCGCCGATCACCGCGACATAATTTGTGACCCATTCGTGGTAGGGGACACATTCGGTTTGGGTCTCGCATTTGGCGATGGGGGTGCGCCAGAACCAGATCTTGTCGAAATTGTCGAGCCCATTGGTCGAGCAGCCGGTATCGGTCAACAGTTCGTTACCCTTGCACGCCTCCAGATTGGCGGGGACCGAACCGAACCACGCGGCGAGATCGCCCTGCAGCTTGGGGTTCAACGACCATTCCAACCATTTGTAGGCGCAGTTGGGGTGTGGCGCATTGATATGCATCATGGTCGAGTCCGCCCAACCGGTTGCGCCTTCCACCGGAACGGTGCTGTCAATGGGAGCGGGTTTTGCTTTGAGGATATTGACCTGAAAGGGCCACGAGCCGGAGGCAACGACACCTTCATTTGTGAAATCATCCATCTGGATGTATGCGTCATGCCAGTAACGACCGACGATTTGGCGCTGACCCCTCAAGAGTTCGATTGCCGTATTGAATTGCTCGCGTGTCAATTCGTACGGGTTTTTGATGCCGAGTTCGGGTTTGTTGTGCATCAGGTAGAGGGCAGCATCGGCAACATAGATCGGACCATCGTATGCCTGCACGCGCCCTTTGTTGGATTTTCCGTCGGGAAAAGTCTGTTCTTCAAAGACAATATTCCAAGTGGTGGGGGTTTCTTTAAAGACATCGGTGTTGTACATGAGAACGTTCGGACCCCACTGATATGGGACACCGTAGTGTTTGCCGTTCACAGTGTGCCAGGGGGCGTCCTGCAGACGGGGGTCAACCTTGTCGTAGGATGGGATGAGCGCGGTGTTGATTTCCTGCACGCGACCGCCGGCGATGAGACGATTGCTGGCGTCGCCTGAGGCGGTGACGAGGTCAAACCCGCCTTCGTTCATCAGGGCGACCATTTCATCCGAAGTGGCGGCGGCTTTGACGGTGACCTTGCAGCCCGTATCTGCTTCGAACTTGGTGACCCAGTCATAAGCGGGGTCTGTCTCGCCGCGTTCAATATATCCGGGCCAGGCGATAATGTCCACCTGACCCTCGCCCGCGCCGATTTCGGTTTTCATGGAGCCGGGTGGCGGGACGGCGGTGGGAGGCACGGCGGTAGGAGGCACGGCGGTGGGTTGTGTGGGTGCGGGCGCCGCCGCAGGCGCCGCGCAGGCGATAGTCAATAGCGCAATGACGAGCGCCGCCAAAAGCAATACGACTCTGTATTTCATTTACTCCCTCCTTGGGAAGCTGCCATCTGATGCCGCGCAGACCGCTGGCATCGTTGCGAGAGTATAGCATACGGGATTTTGCGGCGTCAACGGGGAAGCGGACAAAAAAATGGCAGGCGGGCGAGTGGAGCCCCCTGCCATTTCTGATGTGAAAGGCGAGTCATCTCAAACGCCAATGACGTCGGCGACCCAACTGATGCCGAGCTCGTCCAACTTGGCGCGTGTGGGGATACCGGTCTTGACGTCCCAGTTGCTCATGGCAAAGTAATTATCCAGGGCAGTTTCCATCTCTTCGTGGGTGAGTTTCACGCCGTCCGTCGCGCCGCCCTTGAGTTCTCGGTACAATTTTTTGGGCAGGGTGTCGTCCTTGCGGTCAATGCCTTCACGCGCATTAAAGGCGCGGAGCATGTTGAGACGACGCTCACCGGCTTGCATAAATTCGTAGAGGGAATAGTTCCAGCCGGTTGCCGCCTTGATCAATTCGACGACTTGGCTCGGTCCATAGAGAGTCCAGGCAGGACCAAAAACAAATTGGCACAAGCCAAACGTATCGAGACCGGAATAGAAATGTTGGGTCTTGAGCGCGAACCGCACCTTTTCTTTGGTCAGCGAGCGTTGTGGCTGCGGCTCGTAGAGACCGAGTTGATTCAGTCGCTCCATGTAGAGATCGCTGGTGTTGCCTTCTTCATACATGCCGTCGTGCTCGGAGGACTGGTGGTCCGCACCAAAGGGGTTGACAGCATAGATGAGACCCAGGGAACGTTTTGCCTGTGGCATGTGGGCGGGGAGTTCCTGCTTTTTTGACGTGACGACGAGGTCCTCGGCGCCGCGCCCGATCTTTTGGGCGGCGCGTGCCGAACCTTCGGCAAGGATTTCGCCGAGCGGGGTAGCGCGCAAGAGAGTGTCCCGAAGAACTTGGATCATGGCATCGGCGTTGCCGTAGCGTAACTCGATGCCGCCTGTTTCATGACGCGTGAGAATTTCATTCTCGAAACAATCCATGGCAAAAGCGATGGTCGCGCCTGCGCTGATGGAATCAACTCCATACTCGTTGCACATTCGGGAGGCGAGGGAAACCGCGCCCAGATCGTCCACCCCACAATACGAGCCAAAGGTTGAGAGGGTCTCGTATTCGGGTCCGCCGTAATGCGGCTCGATTTTGTTGTTTTTCCACTCTGAATCGGCGACGCGCTTGCAGCGCACCGAGCAAGAATAGCAAGAATCGCGCCCGAGGGTGTTTTGACGACCTTCTTTTGCGCCCTTGAGCATGGTGTCATACAGGGTTTCGCCGGAAATCTTTTCCCAGCCCGAAAAATCTCCACTGTCATAATTAAAAGTGGGGAGGGAGCCGATGGTATTCTGGAAAGAAATGACGCCCGCGGTGCCGTACTTGGCGAGCGAGACCATGTCGGCGTTGTCGGGCATGATCTTGGGTCCCAATTTGGTCAGTTCGATAATCGCTTTCGAGTTTGCCCACTGAATGGATTTGGGTCCCCGGGTCCCCCGCACGACGACTGCCTTGAGATTCTTGGAGCCCATGACCGCGCCGAGACCCGTGCGACCATTGGCGCGCGAGGTCATGTTGATGATGGCGGCAAAGCGCACCAGCTTTTCACCGGCGATACCGCATTGGGCGATTTCAATCTCCTTGTCACCGAGTTCCTGTTTGAGCATCTCTTCGACCACGTGGGTAGTCTTGCCCCAGAGGTGCCGCGCGTCGCGCAGCTCGACCTGTCCGTCGCGGATATAAAGATACATCGGATAGGGAGCGCGCCCCCGGAAAATGATTGCATCGTAACCGGCGAATTTCATTTCGGCGGGAAAATAGCCGCCACATTGGGAATCGCCGATGGCGTCGGTCAATGGAGACCTGGCGTTTGCCATCATGCGCGATTGTCCCGAAACGGGCGCGCCGGTCAAGACACTGAGGGAAAAGGTGAGAATATTTTCGGGGCTGAACGCATCCACATGTGCGGGCATGTCATTCAGAATGTGATACAAACCGAACGCGCTCCCACCGCCGTAAAGGCGATAGAACGCGGCGCCGGGTTCTGTGCTATCCCAAACGCGCTTGGACAGATTGACGTGCAGAATCTTGCCGTTGTAACCGAGGGGCATAAAGAACCTCTATTGGTTGATCATGACGTGCCTGGTGATTTGGTAGTTTGCATCCGAAAAGCCCCAAAATCCAGTTTTTTTGGTGAGTATCCGCCTAAAAGAGCCAAATGCGCGGTTGTCCAGAACCCTTTTCGGATGCAAATTAGATAGTCGCCCATGGCACTGGTGGACAGGTCTTGGCAAAGCCGAATTGCTTGAAAACGTCATAAAGATGCTCAAGAGTCACGTCTCGCGTGTCTCTTGAGCGGAGAGACATCCTCAGCGACTGCGTCCAAAGAGGCGCAAAAGAAAGAGAAAGAGGTTGATAAAGTCGAGATAGAGGATGAGCGCGCCCATGAGCGATGTCTTTTGTCCCTGTTCCGAGTTGATGTCGGTCTTGAGCGCCATCTCTTTGAGTTTTTGCGTGTCGCGGGCGATCAGGACGATAAAGACGAGCACACCGACAATCGAGATAACCCAGTAAAGGGCTTCACTGCGTAGGAAAAAGTTGATTAGCGAGGCGATGATGATGCCGATCAACGCCATGAATGCGATGTTGCCGACTTTGGTCAAGTCCATGCCGGTCGTCAAGCCGATGATGCTCATGACACCAAACATGCCTGCCGTTGCGACAAAGGTGGACGCAATGGACGTTTGGGTGTAGGCGAGAAAGATGCTGGAAAAGACAATTCCCGTCAACGCGGCATAGCCGAAAAAGATGAGGGTGGCGACCACCGGCGAGAGTTTGCTGATGGCGGCGGATAGGGCGATGACCAGCGCGATCTGGGCGACGAACAAACCAAGCGTGATCCAGGGGTTGGTGAAAAAGATTTCCCGCAAGGTTTCGCTACCATACACGGTCCACGCGACGGCGGCGGTGACGAGCAGCGCGGCAAACATCCATAGATAGACGCGCGGCAAAAAGCTCCTGAGAGCTTGTTCCTGTTGGGTTAGTGACAGTTGTTGATTCATTTCTGCTCCTCCAAAAACATTAGCCGATTGATTCTACATCATCCATTGGTGTCATTCAAACGCCGGACATTACGAGGAGGGTGCGTGGCACGAATTGCGCCATCGAATGATAGTTTGTTGCGAACAGAGCGCCCCAGATTAACAAGGGGCTGCGGCGG
Source organism: Anaerolineae bacterium (assembly GCA_020851635.1). Classification (GTDB taxonomy): domain Bacteria; phylum Chloroflexota; class Anaerolineae; order UBA4142; family SHND01; genus SHND01. The sequence continues at coordinate 5,190 of JADZCJ010000131.1, read as the reverse complement.
AAAAACAAGGCAAAAGACGCGCCAAGCGTCAAATCCCGACCGCCGCGAGTTCGTTGAGGACGCTCTGGATAGCTGAGGAGAGGCGCGGGTGGTCTACGTCCAGGTCCACAAGGGCAAGGTTGAGTCGTTCACCCAATGTTTGGTACTGTGGCGTATGGTCGGTGTCCGGCTCGTTGACGAGGGGCTGGACGTGCGTCTTGAGTTCGTCGGCGATCGCCTGGGATTTTGCGGTGGGCTGCTCTGTCTCGAGTTCGTGATTGAGGTCGTTGAGTGATTTGTTCAGATTTGATTCTGCCATTTTGGTTCATCCTACCAGCGCTTCGAGTTGGTCCACGTAACCGGCAAGGACCTGGAACGCCGCCTCCACGGGTTCGGGGCGTGACAGGTCCACTCCACCGATCAGGAGCGCGTCCAGAGGATATTTGCCGGTCCCTGTCTTGAGAAAGTTGATATAGTCTTGCGCGGCATTGGGCGCGCCACCCAGAATGCGTCTGGAAATTGCATTGGCGCCCGAGATGCCGGTGGCATATTGAAAGACATAATAATCGGCATACAGGTGCCCGAAGGTCGCCCAAGTGATGCCGTCGCGCGGGCGATCAAGGGTCAGTTCATCACCATACCCCTCGGCAAACAAATCCGCGCACAGCTCGATGAGCTCATCCGCGGTCAGCGCCTGACCCTCTTCGACGCGTCGGTGCGCGATCAATTCAAAGCGGGCAAGCGTGGGCATGATGAAAAAGTAACGATGATAATTTGCCATCGCTTCTTCGAGGATATTGATGCGAAACGTGCGGTCGGTGATTTCTTGAAGAAGGTAGGCGCGCACCATCGCCTGGTGAAAGTTGGACGCGACCTCGGCGATAAAAGTGCCATAGTTTGTGTAGACCAGGGGTTGGTTCTGCCAGATCTGGTACGAATGGACCGAGTGCCCGAGTTCGTGCGCCAGGGTCGAGAGCGCGCCCATGTTGTTGTCATAGCTCATCAGGATAAAGGGGCTGGTGCCGGGCGCGCCCGACGAAAACGCGCCTTCCGTCTTGCCGCGATTCGGCATGGCGTCCACCCAGCGTTCCTCCAGCGCGCCGCGTCGCACGAGGTCAACGTAATCCTTGCCCATTGGCGCGAGACCCGCCGTGATGAGCTCGACCGCTTCTTGATACGGAATATGGCGCGACTCGGATGTCAAGGGCGCCCAAATGTCATAGGTGTATAACGAATCAACGCCCAATGCTTTTTTACGCAGCGCCCAATACCGATGCCAGGTCGAAAGGTTCTGTTTGAAAGTTTCTATCAGATTATTGTAGACGGCAACGGGGATGTTTTGTTCAAAGAGCGCCATTTCCAGCGTGCTGTCGAATTTGCGGGCGCGCATTTGAAAGACATTCTGCTTGATCGAAGTTGCCAGCTGTGCGGCGAACGTGTTTTTGAAAGTGAGATAGCCGTCGCGATAGTTTTGCCAGCCGGTGCGCCGCGTTTCGCGGTCGGCGGTATCGAGCAGGGTATAGATGGTGCCTTGGGCGACTTGGTGTTCGTTCCCGTTGTTGTCACGCGCCGGCGGAAAGCGCATATCCGCGCTGGTGAGATAATCGTGCGCGGTATAAGCGCCTGAGAACGGATCCGCCAACATTCCCAGCAGCTCTTCGATGTCGCCGGAACGAACGTGCTGTTGCTTGCGGAACAGGTTGTCAAAGTACTGAGCGTATGGTTCGAGACGCGGCTCGATCTGCATCCACGCCAAAAGGGTAGGATGTCCGAGAGCAATGATTTCGGGATCGAGAAAGGCAAACGCGCCCCCCGCGCGACCTGCCAGACCGAGGACCCGCCCATTCATCGCCGCTGCATTCTGGTCCTCTGTGTCAACGGCATGACTCATCGAGGCATACACGAACACGATGCCCACGCGTTTTTGAAGCTGCTGCGCCAGCTCGAGCGCGTCGGCAAGTGTTTGTGGGCCCTCGGCAAGATGGCTGCGGTATGGGTCAAGCTGCGCCAAATCGGCGGATATCGCATCAAATTCCTTTTGCCACGCATCCTGGTTGGCAAAGACAGATGTATCGTTCCACTTGTACTGGTCGGAAATTTCATTGCGGGGGGGGAGTGAGATTGGGGTGGACAATAAAGTGCTCCTGGTGGCTTAGAGTGCCCGCATTTCACTGTCGGGTTCGATGGAAATGATCCATGCCTGCTCGGAGGCGTGTATGATGCACGTGCCCGGTGCGGTCGAGCCAAAGCCGCGCACAAGTCTTAGCTGCCGATCAATAGTGAAACCCAGCTCTTGCAGCTCGATCCGGCGCACGTCCAAATCGCCATCAACACGGACAATGACGCGGTAAACCTCATCGGGATTGTCCTCGACCTGACGGGCGAGCGACGGTTCTATTGTTGTCATAGGCAGAATGTTTCCGGGACGCAAAAAAACTCGAGCCAAAGTTGGTGGGTCTCGATTATGTTGGCTGTATCTTAGCACAAACGTATTGAAAATTCACCTTTTATTTTCTATTTTCTTGTGCTATCATCTCGTCGTCCGGGCCGCGATATTTCCAAAAACTGCTCCGCCGAAAGCCTGACGCCGCCCGCACAATTCAATTATGACCCTAAAAACGCGCTACATCATCGGATTTGTGCGATGATTTGGCGTGGTCTCTCTCCTATGCTGCCACCTGCCGCCTCACACCTTTCGCCCGTTTGGGCTCGTTACTCTGATATTGTTGTAGACCATGCCGAGGGCGCCTATATCTATGGCGAGGACGGCAAGCAGTATCTGGATTTTACCTGCGGAATCGGCGTAACCAACGCGGGGCACTGTCACCCCAAGGTGGTTGCGGCTGCGCAAGCGCAGGTCGGCAAACTGATTCACGGACAGGCGAACATTGTATATCACAAGCCGATGCTCGATTTGGTAGACCAACTTTTGACGGTCGTTCCGCCCTCGCTTGACACATTCTTCTTTTCCAATTCCGGCGCAGAGGCGATTGAAGCGGCGGTGAAATTGGCGCGAGCGGCGACAGGACGACCCAACATTATCAGTTTTGTCGGCGGGTTTCATGGGCGCACAAATGCGACCATGGCGCTGACTTCGTCCAAAGCGGCGTATCGTTCAAGGTATGCGCCGCTGGCATCGGGAATCCACATTGCGCCGTATCCCTATGCATATCGGATGGGGATTTCGCCCGAGCAGGCGAGCAAGTTTTGTCTCGGTGAATTGGAATACATGCTCGAAACGCAGACTGCCCCCGACCAGGTTGCCGGAATTCTCATCGAGCCCGTATTGGGCGAAGGCGGCTATGTAGTCCCGCCGGAAGGGTTTTTGCAGGGACTGCAAGCAATTGCCAACGAACACGGGATTATGCTGATTGCCGATGAAGTGCAAAGCGGGTTCGGACGCACGGGGAAATGGTTTGGGCATCAACATGACGATGTAACGCCCGATATTATGGTGATGGCAAAAGGACTGGCGTCGGGATTTCCGTTGAGTGGGATTGCGTCGCGCAAAGAAATTATGGCGAAATGGACCCCCGGGACACATGGCGGAACGTATGGCGGGAACGCCGTCGCATGTGCGGCGGGCGCGGCGACGATCCGCGCAATGAAGGATGAGGGAATGGTCGAGAACGCCGCCAGGATGGGTCCGGTGTTGTTGGGCGGACTGCGCGATTTGCAGGAGGAGTTTCCTATCATTGGCGACGTGCGCGGCGTGGGACTGATGGCGGCGACAGAATTTACGCACCCTTCCGGCGATTGGCATGAATCGAAAAGGATTGCCAAGGCGGTGGCGCAAGAATGTCTGGACGACGGTAATTTGATGCTTTTGACGTGCGGACCTCATGAGAATGTAGTGCGTTGGATACCGCCATTGATTGTGAGTGAGCCGCAGATTCAAGACGCGTTGGAGATATTCAAGCAGGCGACAAAACAAGTGGTTGAGTGAAAGTGTTTTGATTTCAAGCGGCGCGGCGTGGGCAGGAATAAACCGCAAACCCCCCGCGTCGTTTTTTGTTTGGGATTGTGGTCTTGGGCATGTGGTTGGGCTATGAAACACGGATTCGTTTTTCCCATCGGACAGGCGCGCACCGCCGCCGAGTTTGCGCGCGAGGCGGAATTGGCAGGTTGGGATGGGTTTTTTGTGTGGGAACCCGTGTGGGGCGAGGATGCCTGGGTGATGCTGGCGGCGTGCGCGATGGTGACAGACAAGATTCGTCTTGGCACGCTGCTTACACCCGTATCGCGTCGGCGCCCGTGGAAACTGGCGATGGAGACCGCGACGGTGGACCGTCTATCGAACGGGCGCTTGATTTTGTCGGTCGGATTGGGCGCGGTGCATGAAAACTCTGGTTGGGAAGAGTTTGGTGAAGTGACGGACAAGAAATTGCGCGCCGAGCGGATGGACGAGGGGCTGGACATTATTACAGGATTGTGGAAAGGGCAGCCGTTCACCTACGCGGGCAAGCATTATCAAGTGAAAGCGTATACGGACAATTATCCCGGACCGCCAGCGCCTCTCCCGCCGGCGCAAAAACCACGGATTCCGATCTGGGTTGTCGGCGCGATAAATCGCGAGCGTTCGCTGCGGCGCATCTTGAAATACGATGGGTTCGTGCCGACGCTGGTTGTGGGCGCTAATACCACCCCCCAAGAAGGTTCGAGTTACACGCCCGAGCAATTGCGGAGGGCGGTGGATTGGCTGCTTGCGAACCGGGAGATTGAAACGCCGCTCGATGTGATCATTGAAGCACAGACGCCGGGCGATGATTCGAATAAAGCGCGCGAGATATTGCAGCCCTGGTTAGACGGAGGCGCGACATGGCATATCGAGTCAATGTGGGAATTGCTTGGGGATGCGCAAGCGGATGAAAAGGTGCTGAGGCGAATAAGGCAGGGACCGCCCACAGCACAGCTTTGATGTTACCCACCACAACCTGCTAGAGCAGATTCCACTTTGGTTTAGGGGACAGACCTTTGACGTTTTTTGCGAACAAGTTCGCCGAAACCCCGAAGGTCTTGCACCCTAGTAGTGCAACAACATGAGATTGCGTAGTCGAATATCGAGTTTTATAACTCGCGCGCCAGTACTTGACTCGGCAATTTCATCATGTTGTTGCACTAGTACTACAACGTTACTTTGGTTTTAACCTGCGAAGTTCTCGCAGATGTCGTTTGCGATGCGAGAGGTAGGCGGCATAATTCTGCTGTTGA
>JADZCJ010000130.1 GCA_020851635.1 Anaerolineae bacterium | reverse complement strand
TGTCCCGCCGCCGGAACACTCATGGCGCAAATTCAAAATCAATTCGTCCAATCCCAAATCCTAATGCACCCAAAAGCGGACATTTCTACTTTGTAGGAAAGGGGGACATTTTAACTTTGCGCTAATATCCAGAAAAGCCAGTTGACGGAGCCGAGTTTGGGCATATACTCGGATTATCGGATAAAACATCTTCTCATAACCTACAACTGCTGTGAAGAAATTCGCATGGAACGATGCAAAGAACCGGAAGCTGCAATCTGAACGGAACGTATCCTTCGAGCAGGTTGTGATTCATTTGGCGGCTGGCGCCCTACTCGACGTTGTTGAACATCCGAATCGGAGCAAGTATCCAGAGCAGCGGATGTTCATTGTCAGGATGAAAGACTACGCGTGGCTCGTACCATTTGTCGAGTCAGAGACAGAGATTTTTCAAGACCATAATTCCGAGTCGCAAAGCCACTAGAGAGTATCTGAGGAAATGAATAATATGAGTAATACGGTGCAACTTGATGACGAGGAACGAGAGCTGCTCGACTCGTACGAACGCGGCGAGTGGCAGCCCATTCAAAATGAGCCAGCGGCGATTGCCCGATACCAAGAGTATGCGATGTCTACATTGGAAGAATCCGGTGTCATGAGCATACTTGTGCCGCAAGAGGATTTGAATATTTTACGCAAAAAGGCGGCGGAGGTGGGGATGTCATCCCAAACGCTCATCACAGACATTTTGCATCTGTATGTTTCCGGACAGTTGGTGGAAAAACCGCGCGGCGCATAGAATACGTTTGTGTACCAAATAACTCGTCATATAAACCGCTGTCTCACACAGCGGTTTTTTGTTGCCCGTTTCCGTACTGCCAGGACCCAGAAAAAATTGTATACTCTGTGTATTCTAAATTTTCAAGACAAGGATTCCTTTATGAGCACCTACAGACCGGCTGAAACACGCTATGCGACGATACGGTATAACCGGACGGGACGGAGCGGGCTGCTGCTCCCCGCCGTCTCGTTGGGGTTGTGGCACAATTTTGGAGGCGTGGACGCATTAGAAAACCAGCGCGCCATGATTTGGCGCGCGTTCGATTTGGGGATCACGCATTTCGATCTGGCAAACAATTATGGTCCTCCGCCCGGGTCTGCCGAAGAGAATTTCGGGCGGATTCTGCGCGAGGATTTGAAAGAATATCGCGATGAACTGATTATTTCGACCAAGGCGGGTTATTACATGTGGGCGGGTCCCTATGGTGAATGGGGCTCGCGCAAATATCTGCTGTCGAGTTTAGATGCGAGTTTGAAACGGATGGGGCTGGATTATGTGGACATTTTTTACTCGCATCGTCCCGACCCGCAGACGCCGCTGGAAGAGACGATGGGCGCGCTCGACCATGCCGTGCGCAGCGGCAAGGCGCTGTATGTGGGTGTTTCGAATTACCCGGCAGAGCAAACGCGCGAGGCGTCGCGGATTTTGCGGACGCTGGGCACGCCGTGCCTGATTCATCAACCGAAATACAGCATGTACGAGCGCTGGATCGAACAGGATTTGCTCAAGACGCTCGGCGAGGAGGGCATCGGCTGTATCGCATTTTCGCCGCTGGCGCAGGGATTGTTGACCGACCGCTATTTGAATGGGATTCCCCAGGATTCGCGCGCGGGCAAAGCGAACACGGCTTTGTCGCGCGAGCAGGTGACGGAGGAAAAGGTCGGTCAGGTGCGCCGGTTGAATGAAATGGCAAAAGCGCGCGGACAAACATTGGCGCAGATGGCGCTTGCATGGGTGTTGCGGCATCCCGAAATGACGAGCGCATTGATCGGCGCGAGCAAGGTTTCGCAAATCGAGGACGCCGTGGGCGCGCTGGCGAATTTGGAATTTTCCGGCGAGGAGTTGAACAAGATCGAAGAGATTCTCGCAAGTCGGTCATAGGGTTCGTACAAGTATAACTTGCTTGCCGAAACGGAAACCAATGTTAGTTCCTGGGGCGCGAATCGGCGCGAATCGTTCGCCAAACTGCGGCTTGCACGAATCTCCACAAAATGCTTGGGACAAAATAAAATTCGCGTAAATTCGTAATGGTTCGCGAGGATTCGCGTTTTCCAGTATCTGGCTCATTCAAGCAAATTCGGGAAATTGTAAATTTACGGATCCATAGTGTCGAGAGTGATGGGAGATAGGAACCCTGAGGAGATTGAGGGACGTAAAACTGCCGTCAATCCGACGACGCAAAACCAACACCTCCAATAGCTGGAGGTGTTTTTTGTTGCGGCTGGCGAACCCCGGTGGAGCACAGATCAAGCAAGCGCGGCGACCGTCGTTTTTGCCGCCTGTGTGACCAGGTCAAAGTTTTTGGCGGCGACAGCTTGCTTGGAAATCAAATTGCCGCCGATGCCGAGCGCCACCGCGCCCGCGGCGAGATATTCGCGTGCATTCTCGGGACTGATGCCGCCGGTGGGCACGAGTTTGAGAAAGGGCAGAGGAGCGAGCACGTCTTTCAAGTAGCGCGGTCCGCCAAGCTGCGCGGGAAAGAGTTTGACCAATTCACAGCCCGCTTCGTGTGCGGTGAGCAGTTCGGTGGGCGTCAAGCCCCCCGCCAGCACGGGAATGTTGCGGTTGAGACTTGAAGAAATGACCTGCGGGCGGATTGCAGGCGTGACGACAAACTGCGCACCCGCATCAATCGCCGTGATGCAGTCCTGCGGAGCGAGCACCGAGCCGACGCCGACCGTGACCGCGTCACCGAGCGCGCGACGGACGGAAGAGATCGCTTCTATCGCACCCTTGCCCGTCAAGGTAAATTCAAGAATCCGAACTCCGCCCGCGACCAGCGCGGAAGCGACCTCGACGGCGTGGTCATAATTTTCGAGACGCACGATGGCGACGATTCTTTGGGTCAGGACTTGCTCGACGGTTGTCATTTTGATTCCTTTTGTTTGGCAAACGTATCAAGAGCAAGTCTACGCGAATTCGGACGAATAGGGAAAATTGGCAGAAATTCGCGTAGATTCGCGTTTGCGCACGCTTGAAAATTCCGGACTGTTTGCAAGTGGTTCATCTCGCGACATCATGTTTTTCCTGTGTCATGACCGCAGAGAGTTCGGCGCGAGAGGTGAGGACGCGGTCGCCAAACTGCGAGAGCGCGATGGCGGCGAGCGCGGCGCCGCGTCCGAGCGCCTCGTCGAGCTGGTCGTCGAGAAGCGCATCCAATACACCGGCGGCAAAGGCATCGCCGCTGCCGATGCGGTCAATGATGATCACGGGAACGGCGGGTTGTCGCGCGAATTGACCGCCCGAGAGCATTGCCGCGCCCTCTGCGCCAAACGTGCAAAAGACCGCACGGGCGCGCGTCAATGTCTCGAGACCGGTCATCAGCTCGCGCGGTTCGCCCTCACAGCCAAACAAAAGGCGCGCGTCATCGCTTTTACACAAGAGAATATCCACGTCTTTGATCAGCGGGCGCAGTTTTGCGCCCGCGGTCGCCGCGTCCCACAACTTGCTGCGATAGTTGACGTCGAAACTCACCGTGACGTTGGCGGCGCGCGCCCGTTCGATTGCTTGCGCGACGATTTCATAGCAGCTGTCGCTGACGGCGGCAGTGATGCCCGTGAGATGCAGAATGCGCGTGTCGAGCAAGTAATCCCAATCCACATCGTCCACCGTCATGCGCGCGGCAGCCGAATCCGCGCGGTCATAGATCACCTGAATCGAGCGCGGGGTCGTGGCGTATTCGATAAAGTATGTGCCAATCCGCTCACCGGGCGCGTTGACGACGGCGGAAACATCCACCCCATCCGCGCGCAGGGCGCGCAGAACATTATGCCCGAGGGCATTGTCGGGCAAGCGCCCGACCCAGCCACAGCGCCGGTCCAAACGCGCCAGCGCATAGCAAACGTTACATTCCGCGCCCGCGACCTCGACATCCAGCATCCGCGCATCGTCGAGGCGCTTGCCGATGGGCACGCTGAGCCGAAGCATGGACTCGCCCAAACTCGTCACATCAAAACGGGGCACCGCTTTTGGCTCAGACATAGGGCTTTACAAATTGAATGCACGATGCAGTGGGAATGGTAATTCGCGCGACGGGTGCGCCGATCTCGGTTGCGCCGTCACGCAGCGGCATGACGCTCACATTATCGCTGTCCTGATTGGCGACCAGAATGAATTTACCGCCGGGCGCGAGCGCAAAATTGCGCGGGGTCTTGCCGCCGCACGGATAGATTCCGAGCGCCGCGTTTACCGAACCATCGGGATTGATCGAAAAGACCGCGATGCTGTCGTCCCCGCGATTGGAAACATAGAGACGGTCCGCCGCGTCCGACAGGTGAATATCCGCAACGGTGTTGGGCGGCGCGCCCGCAGGTAAAGTGGGAAACATCTGGATTTCGGTCAGAGCGCCGTTCTCACCGTCATAGGTGTATACGCCGATCGTGTTGTCCAGTTCATTCGCGGCATAGAGGACGCGCCCGTTCGGATGAAAGGTGAGATGACGCGGTCCCGCGCCGGGTGGGGTGGTCGTCCGCCCGCGCAAATGCAACTTGCCGTTGACGGCATCGAGCGTATACATGACCAGTTGATCAATGCCCAGATCGGCGACGATGGCAAAACGATTGCCGGGCGTCAGCGTGGTCGAATGGACGTGGGGACCTTGCTGCCGGTCGGTGTTGGGATCGGCGCCCCGGTGTTGGATATGGTCGGACATGGCGCCAATGGAACCGTCCGCATTGACGGGAAACACGCTCAGATTGCCCGAGCCATAATTGGCGCAAAAAAGCCATTTGTGGGTCGCATCCAACGCAAGATGACAGGGCCAGTCGCCGCCGCTCGGTTGTTGGTTGATGTTCTTGATCCGGCTCGCCGCGCGGTCGAATTGCAGCGCATGGACCGCACCGGGCTTTTCGTGTGAAGCGATGCCGAGTTCACTGACTGCATAGACCCATTCGCGGTTCGGATGGACGATCAGAAACGATGGGCAGGCGATGCCGACGAGAGAGCTCTGCGCGGTGAGCGCGCCGGACTCGGTATCAAAGGAATAGGCATAGATGCCCGGCTGCGCGGCGTGGGCATAGCTGCCGATAAAGAGAGTTTGGAGTGACATAATTCGGGTGAATGAACAATAGACGGTCCTCGAGCTACCAGTTCGTCACCGAGCCATCGGCGCGTTGATAGTGCGGCGGTTCCCAGAATTTCCAGGTTTGGGCTTGCGCGCGCGCTTGGTCAAGTTCAACACCGAGACCCGACGCGGTGGGCACGGGAAAACTGTTGCCGACGAGACGCGGTTGGATGGGAAAGAGCAGGTCGGCGTCATCCGCGCCCGTTTTGCCGCTATAGAGATTTTCCGCCTGCGTCACGCGCACTTCGAGCCACGCGAAATTCGGCACGGCGGCAGCTAAATGAATCGTCGCGGCGGTGCAGACGGGACCCAGCGGGTTGTGCGGCATGAGGTCAATATAATGCGCTTCCGCCCAGCCCGCCACCTTCATAGCTTCGGTAAAACCACCGACGTTGCAAATGTCCACGCGCGCAAAATCGGTCAGATGGCGTTCGATAAACGGCAGGAACTGCCATTTGCTCGAAAATTCTTCGCCAACTGCGAACGGAATCTCGGTCTGTTGGCGCAGCGCCGCGTACGCCTCGGGGGACTCGTCGCGAATCGGTTCTTCGATAAAGTCGAGCGTGCCGCGCGGCATCCGACTGCAAAAAGAGACAGTCTCGACAGGCGTGAGGCGGTGATGATAATCAATGCCGAGCGTCAGGTCACTGCCCATCTCTGCGCGCGCCTTGACCAGCCATTCTGCGGTGTAGGGAATGCTGTCGCGCGGTTCCCATTGGTCCGGCGAAGCGGGAGGTTTGGGCAAAAGGGGCATGGTGCGAATGACGCGCCAGTTGTGCGAATAGAGCAGTTTGATGCTTTCGAGCATTTGCTCGCCCGTGCCGCCTGCGGCGGTGGCGAAACAGGGAATGACATCGCGGTGCTTGCCGCCGAGCAGTTGATAGACCGGGACGCCGAGAGCTTTGCCGACAATGTCGTATAGCGCAATATCAATCGCGCTTTGCGCGGCGAGGAGGACGCGCCCGCCTTCAAAATATTGACTGCGATACAGTTCCTGCCAGATGCGCCCCCGCTGCATCGGGTCCTTGCCGATGAGAAATTCGCGCAAATGTTGGAGCGCGCCCATGACCGCGAGTTCGCGCCCGCTCAGCCCGGATTCGCCCAAGCCATAAATGCCCTGATCGGTTTCGATCTTGACGACGAGTTGATTGCGAACGCCCACCCATACCGGGAGTGATTTAATGTCGGTGATACGCATATCGAGTTCCTACCAAGGATCCGTAAATTTACAATTTCCCGAATGTGCTTGAATGAGCCAGAGACTGGAAAACGCGAATCCTCGCGAATCATTACGAATTTACGCGAATTCTATTTTGTCCCAAGCATTTTGTGGAGATTCGTGAAGCCGCAGTTTGGCGAACGATTCGCGCCGATTCGCGTTCCAGGGACCAACACTGGTTTCCGTTTCAGCAAGCAAGTTATACTTGTACGAACCCTAAATGATCGCAGCTACGATAGATATTTTGCCGCCGGGCGAGTTGTGCGTCCGGGACGTTGAGCTAGACTTGTGAACGCGGGTCGAGATGTCTCCACCGCAAAATGCGTTCGGCTTTGCCGCAGTCAAAGAGCCCCGCGTTGTCGGGAAATTCGCGGCGCAGTTCTGTGTTTGGATAATATTGCCGCACCAGCGAGAGCGTCGGTTCCGACGAGACGGTGCGCGGCGCGACAATGTAAAATACCTCATGCCCCTTGAAATCCGCGGTCAACGAGAGCAGACAAGCCCGCGCCGCTTCACCGAGCAATGTGTACGCCCACAAATGTTTTATTGCCGCTTCGCCCATGTACAGAGTCCTCTCGCGCGCGCGGTCCCGCGATTCCACCAACCAATGAAAGCGCAAACTTGCAATCACCATGTCCTCGAATCGCCGCGCAAACGCAGCTCCCTGCTGTTCCAGGACCCATTTTGAAAGACTATACGGGTCTTCAGAATACGTCGGATGGTTCTCGTCGAGCGGAAAATAGTCGTAACGGGGCACGCGGCTGAACGCGCCGCCGATTGCATTGACCGAGGACGCGAGACACACGCGCTTGATCCCGCGCACCGCCGCCGCGCTGAGGGCATTATAGCTGCTTGTGGTGTTGTCGTTATAGACCACAGCATCGGGATGATTCGTCGGCGCGCGAATGGCGGCAAGATGGACCAACGCGTCGCATCCTTGCAAGCTGCCGACAAATTCGCCATAGTCGCGCGTGTCCGCTGCCCAATAGTTCAGCTTGGGACTGCCCCACAGCCCCGCGGGCAAAGTGCGATCAATACTGCGGACCGAATGTCCTTGCTCTATTAAATAGGGCACAAGCGCGCGACCCATTTCGCCGCTTGCCCCTGTCACGGCAATATGCATTGTTCTCCCGTTTCAGTTGGATAAGACCCAAGCTCCCATTTCCAGACGCATCAGCCCATCACAAGTCAGGTAATGTGTCGGCAATAACCTGCAGTTCGCGCACTCCGTCTGCAACTGCTTTGACATCTTTCTGGCGGTCTGCCCACACCAGCGCGGCGCCGGTGTGCATGGCTTGATAGACCCGGTTGCGGAACCGGGCGGCGCGGTCGTGTTCGAGTTTGCCGTATGCGCCCCAAAAGGCATCCACAAAGGACTGCATTTCGGGCGCGACAGTTTTCGACAGGACAAACATTGTCCAATCTGCCATCGGATCGCCCCACCAGCAGCGGTCGGCGTCGAGGATGGCAGTGATTGTGGGTTTCAGCGCCCGACTATCCACCAGAATGTTAAAAAGCCAAAGATCACCGTGCAGCAACCGCGGAGAACGGTATTCATCGAGCAGTTCGGTGTGAGCGCGCGCAAGGTCAATAACAGTTTGAAATGCGGCGGTATCAATTTCAGCATTGGTCATGGATTGGGCGACCGATTCGAGCCGATAAAGGATGGCGAGACTCCACGTCACAAACGAGCGCGCGGGAAAAGGTCCTCCGAACAGAGTCCCGCTCGTGTCATGCACCTGGCGTGTCAGAGCTCCAAACTGTTTCCAGAGACCGAGAGACTGTTTCCGCGTGAATTGGTCCGCCACGCTGTCCCAGCGTTCGCCGGGCATGAACGTTTGAAAGAGATAATCACGGTGCAAGATCTGGTGCGTAAAATCTGCCAGCAGGGTTTGCGGCATATAGAGCGCAACGGCGGCAAAGTACGGTTTGACCTGGTTCTCTCGGCGCATCAGCCATTTGTCATCCCAATTCTGTGCGAGCGCGGCGGGCGGCGCAATGCGTAAAATCACCTGACGCTCCGGCAAGGTCACAAGCCAGGTTTCGTTAAAGGTGCCGCCGACGACTTCGCGTGCGTCAACGATCCGGACAGACTCGCCAAAGGCGCGCCGACACATTGTCATCAATTTGTTGGCGGTGAGCGTAAAAGGCGTTTCAATTGCCTGTGGGTTGAGAGGGGTGAATTTCATTTTGTCGTTTCATCTATATTTGCCGCAGATGCAGCAGCGCGCCCTGGTGATTGGCGTCGAGCGCGAGCACGCGGTTCAGGTGAGTTTGCGCGGCGGCGGGATTGCCCAACCCCAATTCGCCAAGACCCATCATGTAATGACAATGAATGCGATTGCGCGCGTTCAGGTCCTCGTCAAAAACGAGAAACAAGGGCAGTGAGACGGCAAAATAATCCATTTGAACGTCATCGTTCAAATGCGTTTGCCCATATGCCACAAGCTTTTCAAAGATCTCGCGCGCACCCGCGTCGTCGCCCATCGCCCGGCGCGCCATGCCTTGATAAAAGATCATGTCGGGCGGTTGGTCGTTATAATACATGGCAGAGGTTGGCTCGCCCGGTCCCGCCGCGGCGCGTTCGAATGATGCGCGCGCGTTGACGGTGTCTCCCAGACCCGCATACGCGCGCCCGAGCGCGTAATAGATATTGTTTTCCTGTGCGTTGATCAGTTTGCCCTCGCCGAGGTTGGGCGGATAGGTCAGCGCGCGCTGCAAGCGTTCGACCGCTGCCGAAAATGCCCCCGCTTCGATCAGCGCGTTCCCCTGCGCGACCAGACTAGCGGCATACTGCCCCGTCGTTTTGCCTTCGCCGCCTTCCCACGGATGAAATTGGCGCGTCATCAGCGCCGTATACGCATCGTCATGCCGCCCCGCAATGTTGAGCAAGGTGATATATTCGATGGTGAGATCATCGCGACGCACGACGAGCTCGCGACGCTGTTCCAGCCGCGCCAGGCGCGCCTGCGGCGCGGCATTCATTTTCTTGTCGAGCTGGTCCAGCTCGAACAGTACCCGCGCATCGTCGGGATTCAGCGCAAAAGCGCGTTCGTACGAATCGCGCGCGCGTGCGGCGTCATGTCGTTTATTGAAATACGCCAGCCCGAGATTGCGATGCACGGTCGGGAAATCCGGGTCAAGCGCACGCGCCCTTTCCCAACACTCGATCGCTTCGTCGTGACGACGATGGGCGTACCAAAAGTTGCCGAGATAATACGGCGCGCGGGCATCGGCGGGATTTTGCGCGATGGCGTTTTCGAGCGCAGGCACACTTTCGAGCCGATGCGGAAAGCAATAATCAGGCGCAAGCGCAGCTGCCCGTCGTAGAGTTTCCGCCGCCGCGACTTGGTCGCCTGCGGACGTTTGACAATAGGCTTTGAAATAGAGCACGAGCGGGTCATCCTCGAGAACGGCGTCGAACACGGCGATTGCATCGTCAAACAAGCCCGCATGCATATAGTCGAGGGCGACGGCGGTGCAGGCGCTCGTCTCAGCCCGGATGAACCGGTGAAAAGAGTCATCACCCGTCAACAAATGACCCTCGCACAAAATGCCGGGGTCAAGCGGGTCGGACTTGAGCGCGTGCTGCAACGCCAGGAGCGCGTCGTCCATTTTTCCCAGGTGGCGCAAGAGCGCGATTTTGAGATGTGCCGCCTGATGGTGCGACGCATTACATTGCAGCGAGCGGTCTGCCAAATCGAGCGCCTGCGCGAAATCGCCCGAACGCGCGGCGAGGCGCGCCAATTCAAAATAGGCGGCGGATTGGTGCGCGGCGGTCCACACGGCTTTGTAAAAGGCGTCGAATGCTTTGCTGAACTGCCCCTGCATCTTGAGGGACAATCCGAGATTATAGTACGGCTCGCCGTCATACGGGTTGGGGTTCCGCAGCGTCAAACGTTCGATCGCGCGTCGAAAGAACGGTTCTGCCTCGGCAAATTTGCCGCGCCGGTAGAGCAGCAAACCAAGCGCATTGTTGCAGCGGCTGTCGCCGGGATCTCGGCGCAGAGCTTCCTGGTAATACGGCTCGGGCGCATACATGGCGTGACGATACTGTTCGAGATGCAGCCCGTTAAGAAACAATTCTTCGTTCGAGGCAATCTCGCCCGGCGCGCGCGCGGGGGTGGCAGGCAAAGGGATCGGTTCGTCGGTTGAGGGCAGGGGGGTAAAGGCGACAAGCTCTGCGCCGCTGCTGTCAAATACGCGCAAGGTCACGTCCGTAGACAGGGTAGCTTGTGGGAGCGGAATCGTTTCACTCAGGGTGCGCTCGGGCGAGAGCGCGACGGATTGCTCCCAAAGCGTCTCGCCCGCTATCGTGAGGACGATCCGACACTCGCGCGGCTGTGTGACATAGACGCCGACCTGTGCGACATCAGCTTGAATTTCCAGATGCACGACCGCGTTTTGATTCGCATTTGTCGCCGGACCGATTTGCTTGTAGGGCATGAAAAACTGCGTAAAGCGTTTTTCCTCGCCCGGCATGATCCATGAAAAATCGGGTTGGTTGTCGGTGTATGCGCCGCACATCAACTCGATATAAGGTCCATCCTCATCGGTCAGCTGGCGGTCCCAGGCGCGCCCAAAATCGCCGTTGCCCCACGTCCATTGTTTTTTGCCCGGGACGATGTGATGATTGGCAACGTGCAGCATCCCCGCCTGCGCGCCGTGATCATAGTCGCCCAGAAAATCAAAATCCGAGTGATGCGCCATATACGAGGTGGGCACGGGGATATTCTTGTAGCGCGAAATATCGGTCCCCGGCGCGTAATTGACTTTGTAATACGTGCCCGTGGCGATGGGAAACGCGCTCACGTCGCGTTTGCCGTGGTCCATGACCGCATGCACGTCGGGCGGAAAGACGGACTGATAGTCGTCATTGACATGCACGGCTGGGTTTGCCCACCAGAGAAACGTCTGCGGCTCGGCAGTGCGGTTATAGAGCTGCACCGAGAGCTCGAGATACGCGCGGTCGGGATAGAGTGTCGCGCCGTGCATGCCTTTGGTGAAAAACATGCGCTCGATTTCCGAGCACCAGACCGTTTTACTGCCATCGGTATTCTCGATAATGCGCCAGTCCACCGCGTCAAAAGTCGAGGGACGATGATGCTGGGGCCAGTTGAATTCGATGCCGCCGGAAATCCACGGACCCGCCAGTCCGACGAGCGCGGGCTTGATGACGCGGTTGTAATAGAGCAATTGATAGCCGTTGGTCTTGTCCTGCGCCATCTGAATCCGCCCGCCGAGTTGGGGCAGGATCAGGACCCTGAGATAGCGGTTTTCGAGCCACAACGCCAGATACGGCTTGTCAACTCGTTCGTCAAACACGCGGTCAATGACCGGGTAGGGATAGACGACCCCGCTGCTGCCCTGATAGACGCGCTTTTCGAGGAACATGGGGTTTTTGTCCGGCTCTCCGATGCCGTAGGTTGGGATTGTGATGGTCTCGGCGTAGGCGCGGACAATGTCGGGAAAAGAGGTCATGGGTTATTGTTTTCGCTTGCTGCCCATCGAACAAATTCGATGCCGTCACGGCGTCCAAAGCGTCCCGTCGGGCAGACGGCTCTGGGTCCATTCAACCGCTTTGAAATTCATCGGGTATCTTGCCGCTCTTTTCTCGTCAATGTCCACCCCAATGCCGGGTTTGCTGTTTGCCCAGAGAAAACCGTTTCTCAATTCGGGTGTGCCGGGAAAGACTTGGTAGAGTGGCTCGCCAAAATGGATAACCTCTTGCACGCCGAAATTGTGACAGGCGAGGTCGAGATGCAGGTTGGCGGCGTGACCGATGGGAGAAACGTCGCCGGGTCCATGCCACGCGGTGCGCACGCCAAACGTGGCGCAAAACGCGGCGAGCCGCAGGGCAGGCGTGATGCCGCCGATAGCGGACAGATGCGCGCGGATAAAATCTATCAACTGTTCGGCAACCAGCGGTTTCCATTCGGCGGCATTGACGTGCAGTTCGCCCATTGCAATGGGTGTGCTTGATTGTTGGCGGAGACGGCGGAACCATTCGATTTGATCGGGCGCGAGCGGGTCTTCGAGGAAAAAGAGACGATATGGCTCTAATTCTTTAGCCATGCGAATCGCATCCATCGGCGCAAGACGCTCGTGGATATCGTGGAGCAGCAAGAGCTCGAACCCGATTTTACCGCGCACGAAATCAAAGAGGGGCGGAATGGACCGCGCATAGGCGTCGGCGTCATAATACGCGCCCGGAAACGCGCTGTCGAGACGGTCCATCGCAGACATGCGGTGGGTCGCCTGGGGCGCGCTTTTGCTCGGGGTCGCATTCGTTCCGCGAATGTCCTTGACGCGCCCGCCATATCCGCCCATCTGGATTCGCACGGCGCGATACCCCTCTTCTTGATACTTGATCACATTCTCCAGCACCTCTTGCGGCTCGCGCCCGTCGGCGTGGCGGTAGACCATCGCCGCCTCGCGGCACTTGCCGCCGAGCAAATCATACAGGGGCATGTTGGCGACTTTGCCCTTGATGTCCCACAGCGCCATGTCCACGCCGCTGATCGCATTGTTGAGCACCGGACCGTTGCGCCAGTAGGAATTGTTCATCATCATGTGCCAGAGGTCGGTGACGTTCGTCGGGTCGCGCCCACGCAAAAGCGGATTGAGATACTCGTCTACGGCGCGTGCGACGAGGCTGGGGCGCTGGGTAAAGGTGGCACAGCCCAGACCGTATAGTCCGGGCTGGTCGGTCTCGACCTTGACGACGACGAGCGTGATGCCGTCCGGCGCCGTCAGAATGGATTTGACTCGAGTGATTTTCATGTTGAATTTTCCAAAATTCCGACGACCTGCAGCCACTGTGGATCGGAAAGGGGATTGACCGCAAGCGTCATGCCGAGTTTTCGCATCACGGCTTGAGAGGCGTGATTGGTGTGCTCGGTAGCAGCAATGATACGGGCGAGTGCGAGTTCTTGAAACGCGTAATCAATCATGGCGCGGGCCGCTTCGGACGCATAGCCCTTGTTTTGGTGCTGCGGGTCAATGACCCAATATAGACCAACCTCGGGTGTATTGTAGTTTGTTCGAACGGGTTCCAGTTCGGGCAGCTGCGAATAAGCGTCAATGAGCGCGACAAATCCGACGGAACCGATGAGCTGCCCTGTCGCTCGCAAAACGACGCCCCTGTCCCCATACGGCATCTGATGCAATTTGGCGAACCATTCCTGGTTGAGCGCGCACCACTGTATATAGGAGGCGCGCTCGCGGAGAGCTTGCTCATCGTCAATCAGTGTGCCATTCCCGAACGTCTGGTCGAGAATGCGGTGAATTGTCGGCACATCGTCCATCACAAACGGACGGATACATAGGCGCGGTGTTTCGAGAATCATGCGGGTTTTGTCGGGTGCGCGTTTGTCGCGATCGAGAGCAAAACATCCGTCAGCTCTTGCGGCGCCGTCTCCATCGGGATATGCGCGCTGTCCATTTCCATATAGCGCCACCCCTCGTGCCTCGCCCGCGCGGCGCAGGTATGGATCGGCGAGCTCAGCGGACCGAGCGTCTCGACATTGCGCGTGCACAGAATGAACGTGCGCGGGATGCGCGCGGCTTGCGGGTTCTTGACCGCGAGCGGCTGGGTTGCGGTCTTGATCGGATGAGGCGTCCGACGCGGCGCAACCGGCGGAGGATGCGGCACTCGCCAGCCATCACCCTCTGCCTGTGCGGTCTCTGCCAGACCTGCCCCAATCGCAGGGTCAATCAGGTCAAGCATTGCCTGTCCATCCGCGGGTACGAACGCGTCCAAATAGACGAGCTCCGCAATGCGTTCGGGAATCTCTTGCGCCACTCCGGTCACAACCATCCCGCTATAGCTATAGCCGACCAAAATCACATCCCACAGCTCTTCGAACAGAAAAACATTCACAATATCGCGAATGTGCGTGTTCAGTTCAATGTCGGGCGATGCCAGATGCACCCGTTCACCCAACCCCGTGAGCGTCGGCGTAAATACCTCATGCCCAGCCGCGCGCAGCCGATTTGCAACCTCGCGCCACTGCCATCCCCCTGCCCAACCGCCGTGAACGAGCACCAAGACCGCCATAGTAAATCCTCTTGCCAACAAAATCGCTAAATGTCCCCGGTCTCGTAGCCGATTGCATCGAGCCGGGGCCACAGCTCCTCCGGAATCGGATGATTTGCATAGTCGAGCGTTTGTTGAATCCGCTCGGGACGTGACATGCCGATCACCGTCGAGGTGATGCGCGGGTCCCGTGTCGAGAACTGGACCGCTGCGGCGGGGAGGGGAACGCCATACTCGCTGCACAGCGCCTGCATCTTGCTGGCGCGGTCAAGCGTAACGGGGTCGGCGTCGCGATACATGTATTGGGGAAACGCTTCGGGTCCTCGCGCCAGAATGCCGCCGCCATAAACCGCCGCGTTCAAAATGATCATGTTGTGCTCGGCTGCGTATTGAATCAGTCGTTCCGCCGACCGGTTCAGCAAGGTGTAGCGGTTGTGTGTAAGGACGACATCAAACCCGCCGAGGTCGAGATAACGCAGGGTCAAATCAATCGGTCCCATCCCCACGCCGATCCTGGCAATGATGCCCTGCGCTTGATAGTCGCGCAGCACATCCACCGCGCCCCCCTTTTGGGTCACATGCTCCCAATTGGAGTATTCGGGGTCGTGCAGCAGGACGATTTGAAAATGATTCAAGCCGAGCAGTTCGAGACTGCGTTCGAGCGAGCGTTTTGTCTGCTCGCCGCTGAAATCACCGGTCTCGGCATGGCGGTCCACTTTGGTCGAGAGGACATGATTTTTCGGCAGCCCGCCGAGCTCGCGCAGGACGATGCCGATACGCCGTTCGCTTTCGCCGTCGCCATAACCCGCCGCCGTGTCCAGAAAATTCAGGGGCGAGTTGAAAAACGCGCGGACGGTAGCGGTCGCCTGTTCGTCGCTCACCTCGGTTGAATTGCCCAGTCCCGAGCAGCCCATGCACAGCGGGGTCACGCGGCGCGCCGCTTCGCCCCATTCCTGGATTGTCATAGTCAATCATTCTCCAATAGTTCCAACACAGTCCCCAACTGCCGCATCCCATCCACATAGGCGTAGCGACCGCCCTCGTATTCGCCGCGCTGGATCAATGGGACGCCTTTGGAATCCAGATACGCCACGCGCTCTTGCATCCCTTGAATCTGAAAAGCAATGTGATGCAAGCCCTCTCCTTTTTCGTCCATATGCGCTTGCCAGGTGCTGGGCGCGCCAATCGGCTCGATGAGCTCGACATCCAACTGCCCCATATGAAAAAACGCGAGCTTGCAAAGGGCGCGTGTCGGCGCGTCCAGATATTCCGCCCCCGTCTTGGCATAGTCATCCGTGACCATGATCTCGGGCAGGGGCAGACCGAAGATTTCGGACCAGGCGCGCGCTTTGGTCTCGATGTCGCGCACGATGATTGCGACCTGTACGACAATGTTGTTGCCGAGAGTGGGTTCAGCCATGCACAGCTCTGTGAATTTATGACCAGAGACGGTCCCAGCTGCGGTCAGTGTCCCACGCGGTCGTCGGCTCGAAAAAGCCCCGGTCCTCGGCGACGAGATGTTCGCGCACCGCGTCCTCGTTCAGCGTAAATCCCAAACCGGGCGCATCGGGCACGGGAATAAAACCGTCCCGGATGATCGGTTTTTGAACGCCGTCAATCAAATCGCCCCAAAAGGGAATGTCGGTAAAGTGATGTTCGAGCGCGATAAAATTTTCGGTCGCGGCGGCGCAGTGGACGCTCGCCATCGTGCTGACCGGCGTGCCCGCCATGTGCATCGCCATGCTGATGCCGTGCTCTTGCGCGTAATCGCCGATCCGTTTGGTTTCGAGAATGCCGCCGCTCGTCGCGAGGTCGGGGTGAATGACATTCACGCCGCGCGCGTCAATCAAGGGCTTGAACCCGTTCAGCAGATAAATGTCCTCACCCGTGCACACGGGGGTATCCAGCGCGCGCTCGAGCTGCACCCATTTGTCAGTAAACTGCCACGGCACCAGGTCTTCGAGCCACGCGAGATTGTAAGGTTCGAGCGCGCGCCCGAGCCGGATGCAATCGTCAATGCCGATGTGTCCGAAATGGTCCGCCGCTATCGGCACCGCGTCCCCCACAACGGCGCGCACCTCTGCGACATATTCGGACAACAGCCGAATCCCTTTTTCGGTCAGTCGCACATGCGTAAACGGGTGCATCACGGTTTGGGCGTTAAACATCGCATCCATTTCGCCGCCGGGAATCGGCAGCATGCCGCGCGGGGAAACGAGCGTGTCTTTGATGTCAATCAAGGGTTGGATGCTCACATCCATTTTGAGCATCGTGAATCCGCTGGCGAGACGCCCCAGCAATTTTTTGCCCATCGCTTCGCCCGAGGGTTCATTGGGTGTATCGCAGTACATGCGAATGCGGTCGCGGAACTTGCCGCCCGCGAGGGCATAGGCGGGGACGCCGTATGCTTTGCCCGCGAGGTCCATGAGCGCCATCTCGACGCCCGAGACGCCGCCGCCCTGGCGAGCGTGAAAGCCAAACTGTTTGATTCTGCGAAAGAGCTTGTCCACGTTGCACGGGTTTTCGCCAACGAGCAGGCGCTTGAGCATCAGCGCATAATTTTTGCTGGCAAAATCGCGGACTTCGCCATAACCGACAAGCCCTTGATTGGTTTCGAGGCGCAAGAGTGTAAAGTACCAATGGTCCCAGCCGACCGTTGCCGTGCGCATGTCGGTGATTTTCAAATCGGATGGATGCGAATTGGTGCGGATATGGTCTTGAGGGCGGGGAGTGGATTGGGTCATTGTTGTTCTCCATGAAATTGGCACGGAACGGCGTCCGTGCTCTACTGTTTGCGCCAGGCTTGAAAATCAGCTTCAATATCATCGCGCCAGGTGGGCACGTCAATTTCGCCGCTGGTGTATTTGCCTTGGGCGAGTCGCAGTTTGCTAAATTCATCGCGCACGCGCACCTCTTCGCCCGAGTTGACCACCTCGGCGGCGAGATGGGCGGGAATAAACATGACGCCGCTCGGCGTGCCAAGCACCACATCGCCCGGCAGGACGGTCGCGCTGCCGATCCGAATCGGGATATTGATGCCCGCAAGCGTTACGTCGGCGATGGCGGTCGGATCCACGCCGCGAATATAGAAATTCACATTGTCGAGCCGGACCAGCCCCTGAAAATCGCGGATGCCGCCGTCAATCACCGCGCCCGCTCGCGTCCGGTTCCGCACCGCGCTGCCCAGGTTGTCGCCGACGACAGTGCCGTCCTTGATTTTTCCAAAAATATCCACCACCATCACATCGCCGTCCTGCAACTGCTCAATGATCCACGAATTTTGTCCGCCGATGCTCGCGCGTCCTTCGTCGAGTCCCGTATCCTGAATCGCCTTGTGAAAATCGGGGCGATGAGGCACAAACTGCGCCGTGACCGCGCGCCCGACCGTGATGACGCCGGGATGCGTTTCCATCCATCTGCCTTCAAACTGCCAATGATAGCCGTGTTCGCGCAAAACGCCCCACGCCTGTTCGGTGGTGACGTGTTTCATGCGCTCCAAAATCGCGTCAGACACACGCGGACGGCCATCCGCAAAACGTTCGTCTGCATATTCGCGGGTCAAGGCGACCAGGTCCTCGCGGGATGGTTGTATTCGCATTATGAACTCTCCGTTGTGCCGTTGGGATGATGCCAGCCCAGCAGCCGTTCCGCTTTGGCGCTGGTGAAAAAACTGGTGTTGCCCGAAAGGTCGCCGCGCACCTCGACATTGGGAAAAAAGCGCGCGCACAGTTCCTGCGAAGGGGTGTCAATCATCGTGTCCGGCGCGACGATAAAAAACGCTTCGTGTCCTTGGAACTCTGCCGTGAGCGCGAGCAAACACGCGCTCGCCGCGGCATCAAACCGCGTATAGCCCCACAAGTTTCTCGAAAACTCGTGCCACAATGTCTGTATGTGTCGCGCGGCAAACGCGCGGTCGGACACCACCCAATGAAAGCGCATGCTCGAAATGGTCATGTCCTCGAACCGCCGCGCAAACATGTCGCCCTGTTGCTCGCAGATCCACTTGGACAGACTGTATGGGTCTTCGTTATAGGTGGGATGCTTTTCGTCGAGCGGAAAATAATCGAAACGCGGCGCGCGGCTGTATGCCGCGCCGATGGCATTGATGCTCGACGCCTGGCAAACGTGTTTGATGCCGAGCCGCTGCGCCGCGCTGAGCGCATTGTAACTGGCAACCACATTATTGTTGTGGACGATATGGTCGGGCGCAAGATCGGGGGAAGCAAGCGCGGCGAGATGGATGACTGCGTCCGCTCCGCGAAACGATTTCTCCACCTCGTCATAATTTTGCATGTCCACCCGCAGTGAGATTATGTCGTCCCGCGCCGGCTCGACCGGCGTGCGGTCAATGCTGATGATGCTGTGTCCCTGTGTGAGCGCCATCGCGGTGACGGCGCGACCGACGCCGCCGCGGGCGCCTGTGAGCGCGATTTTCATTGGCGAGTCCTAGGGCGCATACACGGCTTGTCGCAAGCCGCGAATGTACCCGATGGCATACAACCGTCCGAACGAGGAATAACCCGCGTTTTCGTTGTTGTCCCCTTCGACCGTGGGGACATGGTCGGGACGGAGGACGCCGTCAAAGTTTATATCGCGATATGCCTGCATACAAGCCAGCATATCGGTCTGTCCCGCGTCGTGCCAGGTCTCTTGAAATTTTCTGGGCGTGCCCTGCACATCGCGGAAATGCACAAAAGAGATCTTGTTGTCGCGTCCGAATTTGCGAATGACGGACGGCAGGTCGTCGGTCATGAGCGTAAAGTTGCCCTGGCACAAGGTGATGCTGTTCATCGGGCTGGGCACGAGTTCGAGCAGACGCTGAAAATTCTCGACACTGCGCATGATGCGCCCGACGCCGCGAATGGGGGACAGGGGCGGGTCGTCGGGGTGCATGGATAGTTTGACGTTGTTTGCTTCGGCGACGGGAATGACCTTGCGGAGAAAATATTCGAGATTCTCCCAGAGTTCGTCCTCGCCGATCGGTCCCAGCTCGGTCGGCGGCTCATTCTCCACCAGCGCATAGTCGAAACTGGTGACGAGCGAGCCGCCGCGCGAGGGGGTCGCCATGTTGGTGCGCAGCCAGTTGAAATCGGTCATCCATTCATAACACCAGACCGGGATGCCGAGTTTACCCATGTTTTCGAGCAGCGCGCAGACGGTGGCGATCTCGTCGTCTCGACCGGGCAACCCGCGTTTCGCATTGTTTAGCGGGGGACGCGATTCGAGGACCACGAGTTGAAAACCCGCATCTTTGTATTGGCTCTTGATGCGACGTAGTGGCGCCAAGTCCCACGGCGCATCTGCGCCATTGGCGGGGTCATTGAACGGCAAACCGCCGACAGCGTAATTCACCCCCGCTTGTTTGGCAAGTTTCCAAAGCGGCGAGGGAGTTGGAGCAAGAAATTCTGCGATTTCGATCATGTGTTTGTCCTTGTGGCCCGGGTTGTCATACATCCTGAGCGCTCGCGCTGCGCCCGCCGTCAATCAAAATGGTCGTGCCGGAAATAAAGCCCGCCAGCGGACTGCACAAAAACGCACACAACGCGCCGACCTCTTCCGGTGTGCCGATTCTGCCGACGGGATGAATGCTTTCCACCTGCGCCCGTTTGGCGGCGGGGTCGGGATAGCGTCCGAACCATTCGACATTCATGGGTGTATCAATAAACCCCGGCGCAATCCCAACGGCGCGCACATGCGGACCCCATTCGAGCGCCAGCGACTGGACCATGCCGAGCAGGGCGGCTTTTGCCACGTTGTATGGAAACGCGCCGCGCAGCGGGCGAAACGCCTGAGTTGAGGCATTGATGAGAATCACGGGCTGGGGCGAAAGGTCGAGATACGGTTTTGCCGTCTGTGCGATGCGCCAGTGCGCGGCGAGATTCAGCTGAAAATTCGCGTTCCAGCTCTCTTCGGTCGTGCGTTCCGCTCCGAGATTGAAATTCGCGCCCGCATTCGAAATCACGTAATCTATCCCGTCCAACTGTGCCGCCGCCCACTCGACAAAGGCGCGGGTCGCTGGACCATCGGTCAAGTCAAGCGGTTGATAAAACGCGCGCCGACCCTGCGCTTGGACATGACTGAAAAATTCACGCGCGCCGGGAGTGTCGTGCGCTTCCAGCCCGCAGCCCGCAATATCACAGCCCGCCTGCGCCAGCGCCGAGGCGATGCCCAGACCGATGCCGCTGCTTGCGCCCGTCAGGAGCGCGCGGCGATCAGACAAATCAATAGAGAGAGCCATAACGCAACCCTAATTTCGCCCTGCCAGCTCGACCTCGAGCGACCAGGAACGCCTGCTCGCCGCATCGAGTCTTTCGAACAAGCGGTACTGTGTGACCGCCTCAGCCAGAGAATCTTGCGCGCCGATACACGGCTCCAATCCCAGATTGTAATAGGGCGCGCCGCCGTCGCCCGCCCACATGCCAAGATTGAGCCAAAGACCGAGCTGCGGCAAGCGTTTGGCGTCCCAACGCATCCGAAATTCGCCGTCGGCGGCGCGTAGAATGGTCCACCCATCCCGCAGGGGGTCGCTCCACAACTTGAGCGCAATCCCCGCGTCGGTTGGAGGCAATTCCGTCAGATCAAACACGCCCACCCGCAGTGGAAATGCCAAATTGGTATGCTCCCGGACCAGACCGGGCGGAAACGCGCCTCCCAGGTTAAAGCGCGCTTTTGTGGGAACCAGCACCTGCATTCCCGGCTCGATAGCTATCAATGGATGCGCGCTCCAAATCCAATCGAACGCCGCGTCCCCGGTATTCTTGATCGTGTATTCCAGCTGCAGGGTGGCAGAGTTGGCACGCGCGGTAATTGTGCGCTCAAAGGTATTTGGCAGGACGACGCCGCGCCAATGTGTCGCGAGGGTAACGCTGTCCGTTCCCTCACGGATCTCCAATTCCGCGACTTGTGACCACAGTTCGCCGTGGTCTTGAATCGGCTCTCCCGTCCACGGCGGCGACGGGTAGGCGCATTGTGCCACGCTTGGAAAACACTCGTCCCAGCCCCCGGTGTCGGCGTGTTGGACATAAGAGCTGCCGTGCGGCACGCGGCGATAGGGCAGGCGCGGGTTGCGCCACAACCACTCGCGCCCCGTGCGCTCATCGCGCAAACTACTGATCTTGCCGCCCAGTTCGGGAATGAGAGAGAGACGGAGAACACTCGTGTTGACCTCGACAGTGTCGAACCCGCTGTCACTGCCGCGTGAAATGGAAATAGATGTCATGACTCTATCTGCATAAATATCCGGCTCGCACAAAAAACCGGGTTCCGAAAAACCCGGTACGAGATTGTGTTGCTCAATACCCGCTCAAGACCCACAGCCCGTAACAGGCAAATGGAATAGCAAAAACGATCCCCAGCAGGGCAGCCGCAAGTGATTGTTCGGTTTGTCCACCTTCGCGCGGGAGCCGACTGCCGATAAAACCGCCGATCAGCGCGCCGGGCGTTGCGAGCAAGAGAGTCAGCCCAACAATAAACCACATTCCCGGGTCAACCGTGTCATAGTGTTCGGGGCGCGAGATCCCGGGAAAGATGGCGGGCCAAATCCAATACATCAAGATAACCGTGCCTGCACCCGCTGCCCAGCCAATCACGAGATAGCGCAAATTCTTGACCAGTTTTGAGCGACCCATCGCAGCGCATTTTCTAGACCGGCAAGAGCTCGGTGAGTTGCTCTGATGCAAGCTTGGGATGTTGGTCAAACAGATAACACGCTGCCGCTTGGAATTGACTCAGTTGAAACAGCGGAGGCGGCGCGGGTTGGCATTTTTCCATCGCAAAGGGGCAGCGCGCCAGGAACCTGCAGCCCTTGCTGTAATCACTCAGTTCGGATTCTTTGGCTTCAATTTCCGTTTCGCCCCAGCGACGATTAATGTCGGGCCACGGAATCGAATCAATCAACAGGCGCGTGTACGGGTGCTGCGGCTTTTTGATCACATCGTCCACCGAACCCGCCTCCATAACCTGACCCCGATACAAGACGACGATGGATTCCGCAATATGGTATGCCGTCGTCAGGTCGTGTGTGATGTAAATGATGGATACGCCATACGAACGCTGAAGGTTTTGGAGCGTCTCCAGAATCGTCGCGCGCAATGACGCGTCCACCATCGAAACCGGTTCATCGGCAATCAACAATTTGGGGCGCAGGACGAGGGCGCGGGCGACGTTGATGCGCTGACGTTGACCGCCCGAGAGCTGGTGTGGATAACGCCCGATGATTTCGTTGGGTTGGAGACCGACCGCCGTGAGCGCTTCTTCCATGCGTTCGAACGCGTCCTGTTTGTTCCTGGCGAGTTTGAATTTCTTGATGGGCACAGACAAGAGATGGTCTACGGTATAAAAGGGATTAAACACCGAAAAGGGGTCTTGAAAGACCGCCTGCACCTCGCGCCGAAACGTCATGCGCTCTTCGCCGCGCAGTTTGGTAATGTCCGTGCCCTTGTAAATGATTTGCCCCGCAGTTGCCTCGATAAAGCCCAGCAAGAGCATTGCCAGCGTAGTCTTGCCGCTGCCGCTTTCCCCCGCGACCGTCACAATGGTGGGGGTCTCTTCTTTAAGCGTCAGGGACATGTTGTCCAGGGCGGTGGTGGAAATCTTGCTCAACAGACCACGCGAATACACCTTGCTGACATTCTTCATTTCCAACAATGCTGTCATGACCGGGCCTTTTCCGTATAAAGATAACACGCCACTTGACGATTCTCTTGAAACGTTTCGAACGGGGGGCGCTGTTCTCTGCAAATATCCATGACAAAGGGACAGCGCGGATGAAAGGCGCATCCGCCCGGCAGACTCAGCAGCGACGGGGCAATCCCCGGAATGCCTTGAAACACCCCTTTGTTTTCCAGATTGGGGAGACTGCGAATCAATGCCTGGGCATAAGGATGCGCGGGCTTGAGGAACATGTCACGCACGGGGCTGATCTCCATAAAACGTCCCGTATACATGACCGCGACCTTGTCCACAAACTGCGCCATCAAGCCCATGTCATGACCGATGAGAATGACCGTCGCGCCGATTTGTTTTTGCACACGATCAATCGTCTCCATGACCTGTCGCTGGGTCACCACGTCCAGCGCGCTCGTCGGCTCATCGGCGATAATCACTTTCGGTTTGAGGAGAATGCCGATCGCGATGCACACCCGCTGCTTCATCCCCCCCGAGAGCTCGTGAGGGAACATTTTGAACACATTCGCTTTCAAATCAACCGATTCCAGCGACCTGATGCAGTGTGCCTGCATCTCGTCCTTGGGCATGTCGGGGACATGCGCTTTCATCGCATCCATCAGCTGCGCGCCGACGCGCAGGACCGGATTGAGCGAGTTCATCGCGCCCTGGGGGATATAAGAAATCTTGCTCAGGCGCGCTCGGAGCATGTCCTGCTCGGAAAGGGCAGTCAGGTCGGTATCATCCACGATGACCCTGCCTTCCTCGATACGGCCGGGGGGCTTGATCATACGCATCATGGCGAGCGCCATCGTGCTCTTGCCCGAGCCGGACTCGCCGACCAGCCCCAATTTTTCACCCGCCATCAGGGTGAGGTCCACACCGTCCAACGCGATTGCGCGCCCCGCATCGGTGTAATAAGAAACGCGCAAGTTTTCAAGTTCAAGGACCGGCTTGGTCGCTTGCCCAATATCCGATTCCTTTGCCGCTACATTCAGCATCGTATCCATAATGCTCCGGTTATTCTTTTTTGCGGACACGCGGATTCGAGATTTCGTCGAGACCCATGATAATCAGGGCGAGCGAGCCGAGAATCAACACCAACGCAATGGCAGGACCCATGGGCCACCACCACCACCCGTTGAAAAACGCGCTCTGGGTTTGGGCAGCCCAAATCGTATTGCCCAGGAGCGGTTCGCGCAGCGGTCCCAGACCGAGGACAGCCAAATAAAACGAAGCAAACACGGCGGAAAAGGTCGCTGCCACGAACGAGGCGACGATGAATGGGATGAGATTCGGCATCATTTCGCCAAAAATAATTCCGAGGTCGCCGACACCCGAGAGCTTTGCCACCGAAACAAACTGGCGCTCTTTCATCGTGAGCACCTGCGCGCGAATCACAAGTGTTGGGACCATCCACGCCAGGAGCAAGACCACAAATGCCATGGTAAAGATCGTGACGTCGCGTTTGTCAAGCGAGCCGGCAATGACGACCTGGATCAAAAACGCGGGAATCGGAATCAAGACACTGCAAATGCCTTTGATGCCGCTGTCCAGCGGACCGCCAAAGTATCCGGCGATGAATCCCAAAAAGACGCCAATCACCGTCCCCAAACCGCCTGCGACGATGCCAATGAGCGCGGTCTGCCACAACCCGACTACCATGGCGGGGTAGAGATCACGCCCAAAAAAATCGGTCCCCAGCGGATATTCGAGACTGGGCGGTTGTTTGCTTTTTACCGAAAGTGGATAGGCGTTGCTCAGGTCTGCCGTGAGCATACCATACACGGTAAAGATGCAAAGTCCGAGCAGAATCACTAAACCAACCGCCAGACTTTTGTTGCGACGGAGATAGCGAAAAAACAGCGCAACTTGTCCCGGCTGACGAATCTGCGGTTGCGAAACGGCGAGGGTTGCCATTCAATCTCCTTTGTCCAGATCGTGATCTACGGTGTCAGGTCTCTTTGTGATCAGTTTTAGGTGTGACGAACGCGCGGGTCCAGCAGCGGATAGATAAACTCGACCGCGACCATGAGCGTTGCGACCGCAATCGTAATAAACAAGACGATGCCATAGATGGTCAAAAAGTCATTGTTTTGGATTGCCTGATTCAGCGTAGTGCCGATTCCCGGCAGTGCAAAGATCTGTTCGACCACAATGCCCGACGTGACAACCGTCGTCAGCGCCAACACCAACCCGGTCACCTGTGGGAGCAGCGTGTTGCGAAGATAATAATCTCTGAAAATCGTTGTCGGACCGAGACCCTTGTGCTCGGCGAAATTTACATAGTCTTCGCCGTGAATGGTCACGCCCATGCCGCGCATCGAAAGCACCCAGCCGCCGACAGAGCCGAGAATCAGCGCCAGCGCGGGGAGAATCTGATGCGCCAACAGGTCGAGCGCAAACGAAAGCGACCAATTGGGGATGACGCCGGTTGAATAGGCGCTTCCAAGCGGAAGGGCTTTGAGACGAAAGGCAATAAAAAAGAGCAGCAGGACGCCCATGAGCACGGGGGGTATGCCCTGCAAGAGGACAAAGGGTGTGGCAAAAGTCCTGAGCCAGCCGGGCGCGCGGGGCCATGCTGCGACTGCGCCCAGCAGGTTGCCAATGATAAACGACAGAATGGTTGTCACCAACAGCAGCGCCAGCGTCCACGGAATGGCATCCATGATCAATTCAATCACGGTGCGCGGATACTTGTGCAGGGATACGCCCAGATCGCCCTGTGCCAGCCCCCCGATATAGTCAAAGTATTGCTCGAGGAGGGGCTTGTCCAATCCAAACTTTTGATTGTAGGACGCGACCATCGTTTCGATGTCCCCCGGAGCAAACCCTCCGGTGCGGGCGAGCTCTGCCAAACGCTGCCGGACCGGATTGCGGGTTGACAGACGGGGGATAAAAAAGATGATCGTAGCCGCGACCCAGATAACGAGGAACAAAAAAAGGATGCGGCGAATCACATAGCGGATACTCATGCGTCACGTGCTCCTTTGCCGAAAAGCGAGCGGGTCAATTCGATGCCAATCAAGAGTCCAAAAATAGATAATGGAACGATGATAGATTGCGTGGCACAGCAACCTGTGCCACGCAATCTTTTTATTCACTTGCGATTTATTGTCCCGCGGGTTTCAAACCGGTAATGACCAACATACCGGTCTGCGCCCAAAAGGCGCCGTTCTCACCATCTGCCGGATTTGCCGCAGTGGGCCAGTTGGTCCAGTACGTTTGATTGTACGGGATGCGGTGGAGCCACTGGATGATCGGGCAGTCAATGGTATCACGCCAGTAAATTCCGAGCGCTTGAGCGGCGAGGTCCTGGAATTTCGGGTCGCTCGCGGCAAGCGGCGCCATTTCATCGAGCAGGGCGTCGAATTCGGGATTCGAATAGCGTGAGAAACGATTGTTGCCGGCGGAGGTGCCGATCGCGGCGCTAAAGCGGCCGTGGAACAGTTCCAGCGCCGCATAGGGGTCTACCGTGCTTGCGCCGTGACCAAACATATACAATCCGGGTTTGCCGTCCGCCATGTTCTGGAAGGCGTCAGTGCCAAAGTTGATTTCGGAATCGAAACCGCCGTTGCGGAGCATTTCGACGAGAATCGGCACAATGTCACTGTGGATGCCTTCAAAGCCCAGGACGGTTGCATTGACGGTTTGACCGTCTTTTTCCCAGAACCCGTCGCCATTCTTGGCAAAGCCCGCCGCGGTCATGAGTTCGGTGCTCTTGTCGAGGTTGAACTCGCCCGGCTTGTATTGCTCTTCAAACGCCTTGACAGCGGGGCTGTCGGCGAATTTTTGAAGGTTCGGATAGAGTGGGAACGGATAGATGGTGGCGATTTTTGCGCCATCATAGACAATCTCGTTGATCGTATCGCGGTCAATGGTGAGGCACATGGCTTTGCGTACGTTGGGGTCGGTCCACGGCTCGGCTTGTGTGTTCATCCACAACGAGTTGGGCCACCAGTCCAGATAGCCATACGGCGGTTCGCTGCCGCTGTGCGTCGTCATTTTTGGATTGGCTTCGAGAATGCCTTTGGCGACCGATGAGCGCACATCGAGGATCGCGTCAAATTCGTTGTTGACCGCGCGCTGGATCACCACGTCCATGTTCTGACCCACCTGACCGCCGATATTGGTCATGACGATGCGTTTGACGGCGGGCAGTTCGCGTTTACCGGCTTTGATTGCCCACCAGTCGGGGTTCAGATCATAGATTTTCTGATTCTGGTCCCACACGACCAGATTGTAGGGACCCGAGTGCGGCATGTCCGCGCCACCGGCGAATGCATTCACGTCGCCCACCTGCGAGAGCACATGCTCGGGGACAATCGGAATACCGGTGTCGAATTTGAATGTCAGGACCTCGTAGGCGAAACGAGGGGCAGGGGTCTTGAATTTCACAATGACGGTATGGTCATCGGGCGCTTCGACACTTTCTACGAATTGTTCAAAGGATGCATGATAGGGCAAGCGGTCATTGTTCATCTGCCCTTCGAACGTAAACAAGACGTCTTTGGAGGTTAAGGGTTTGCCGTCGCTCCACGCCGCATCCGGGTTCAGTTTGATGGTCAGCTGCGTATAGTCATCATTGTATTCCATGCTGTCCGCGAGCCACGGGATTTCTTTGTTCGCGAAAATGCCGTAATAGGCGAGGGCTTCCCACATGAACACGTTGCCTTCCTGGTGGGTGTATCCGGGAATTGCCCACGGGTTCGTGACGCCGATGGGCGACGAGATGCTCCAGCCCAAATTCACGGTTTGTTCGCGCGGAACAGTTTGAAGAGTCGCGGCATCACCAATGGGCGCCGACGTGGGGGTGGCTGCCGGGGCAGCAGGGGCTTCGGTCGCCGCGGGAGCGGCGGGAGCTTCAGTTGCTGCGGCAGGGGCTTGGGTGGCAGCGGGGACAGCGGTCGGTTGTGCGGCAGGGGCGGCTGTCGGAGCCGGCGCCGCGGGGGCAGAACAGGCAGCCAACGCGATCAAAGCAATGATCGCAAGGGCGCTAATCCATGTATATTTTCGCATAGCTTACTTCTCCTCCCTGAGAGTAATCGAATTCTACCATCGTTGGTTGGGCGAAATAATTGTTGGAGAAATGGTTAGGTGGTCACACCTCCTTTTTGCGATAGGGTTCGACGGGATTTTGAGTCATCGGGTTTCAGCGGGCTGACAACGCGGGCATGAAACTCGCATTCCCGATCGTTCTGCTCAGGGGGTGAGCAGGCGCAGAGTCTGCAACAACAACATAAAGTCAAAGGGTAGTCGCAATCCGGGTCAGGGCGCCAGTGCATCGGCAATCGCAAGACCCTATACATGTGGTGCGCAAGAACCGGGAGACAGGAGTGCCAATTGAGGGTTTACCAGAATTCAAGTAAAATTATATGAATCTCGGTTGGGGTGTCAAGCATCCCGGACGTGCGTCACAATCCAGTCGGTAAGGAACGAACGCCGTTTCGTTCCCTGCGCGACACACACTAGTGCATCTTTAACAAAGTGATTTTGCGAGTGGCTCAAGTAATTCGCAGTGATAATACTCGCACACGCGTTGCATCAGTTCTGCGCCGGTTAACAAGCGCGCGGGCTCGACAATCGCGCGTTTG
>JADZCJ010000129.1 GCA_020851635.1 Anaerolineae bacterium | reverse complement strand
TGTGGATGGAGTAATGGTTGCGCGCTTTCTTGCTGATGTCAAAAACACTCTCGAAAATCCATACCTCTTGATCTAAAAAAAAAAGAAAAGTCCCAACAAACGGGCAAACCACTCACAGCTCGAGGAGGAAAAAAATGACACAGGCGAACCGAAAACTAACGATTCTGGCGACGGCAGCCCATCCTGACGACATCGAATTGCAGATTGGCGGCACCCTCATCCGCTATGTCAAGGAAGGGCATCGCGTCGTGATGGCGATTGCCTGCACGGGCAATGTCGGCTCCAAAATGCACACCGGACCGGAAATTGAAGCCATTCGCGCGGTCGAAGCGGCAAATGCGGCAAAAGTGATTGGCGCAGAGCTGATCATCATGGGGCATAAAGACGGTGAGGTCTGGCAAGATAACGCGACCTGGAAAGAATATGTTGACCTGCTTCGGCACATCAATCCCGACGTGATCTTGACGCACGACGAACACGATTATGTCCACGACCACTCGAATGTCGGCGAAATGACGTATCGCGCCGCGATCTGGGCAAGCGTGGCAAATATTCCGGACACCAAAAATCCTCCCATGACCCACATTCCCACCGTTTTCTTTTTCGAGACGATTGGCGCCATTCGCTCGCAGCCGGCGGATTATTATGTGGATATCACCCAAGAGTTCCAGCAGAAACTGGAAGCGTTTCGCTGTCACGAGAGCCAGCACGGTGATTTTCTGGAAAAGCAATTTGGCGTTTCGGACTGGTTCAGCTATCTCGAAGCGCTCGGGAGACTGCGCGGGTTCCAATGCGGCGCCAAATACGCCGAGACGTTCCGGATTGCTCCAACCTGGCCCAACCAGAAAACGTATCGGCTCTTGCCGCCTATCCAGTTCGGTCCGCGCTGACGCGCCGATATACGGTTAGCTGGCGGAATAGAGACAACGGTGACGGGATCAAGGCGAAATTTGCAGGACGACGCGGTCATTCCATTCCATTCGGACTCAAGACAGACGTCTTGCTGGAGGTGTAGGTCAACTTGGCAGAGCACATACTCGAACTGAAAAATATCAGCAAGACCTTTCCCGGCGTCACCGCGCTCAAAAACGTCAGCATGAGCGTGAAAAGCGGCGAGGTCCATGCCTTGCTGGGCGAGAATGGCGCCGGCAAGTCCACCCTCATCAAGATTCTGAGCGGGTATCACGAGCCGGACAAGGGCGGCGAAATCCTAATCGCCGGCAGTCCCGTCACCTTCAAAAGTCCCAAGGATGCGATACAAGCATCCTTTCATACCATCTATCAGGAATTGACGCTGTGTCCTCACATGACGGTGGCAGAGAACATCGTCCTTGATAAACAAGACCAGTTCAAGGGTTTCTTGCAAAAAAGGCGCGAATACCAAGTCATCGCGACCCGGGTGCTGCGAGAACTTGGTCAGACCGAAATAGACCCGAACCGACTTGTCAAGGACCTCTCCATTGCCCAACAGCAGATCGTAGAAATCGCCAAAGCCATTGCTTCCAAAGCCAAGATCATCCTGATGGACGAGCCGACGTCATCCATCTCTCAAAGTGACGCGGACCGACTCATGGACATTATCCGCGGGCTGAAGACAAACGGGGTCGCGATTATCTATATATCCCACCGGCTGCATGAAATCGGCGGCATCGCAGACCGAATCACAGTCCTCAGAGACGGAGAGCTGGTGGGCACGGTAAACAACTCGGACGTCACCGAAAGAGACCTCATCGCGATGATGGTCGGACGCGAACTAACGAACGTCTACCCCAAGCGAGAGGTCTCGATCGGCGATGTCGTGCTGCGCGTCGAGAACCTGGCAAGCGGCGAATTGTTCAAAGAGATTTCTTTTGAGGTGCGCAAGGGCGAAATCTTTGGCATCGGCGGACTGGTGGGCTCAAAGCGGACCGAAACGCTCGAAGCGCTTTTTGGAATGCGCCCGATAACGGACGGCAAGATGTTTTTGAATGGAGAGGAATTCTTTCCGCGGACCCCGCGACGCGCCATCAAGCACGGCATCGCCTTTGTGACCGAAGACAGAAAAAAGTCCGGTTTGGTGCTGTGTCTTCCGGTATACGAGAACATGAATATGGTGAACGCGCAGCAACCATCGTTCGCGGGGTATCTGAATTGGGCCAAGCTCAAAGCGATTGCCGACGATCACCGGAAAACTCTGCACATCAGGGTGAGCAGGATCGAACAAATCGTCAGCTCGCTCTCGGGCGGTAACCAGCAAAAAGTAGTGCTTGCCAAATGGCTCGACTTTGCTCCGAAAGTCATCCTTTTTGATGAGCCAACCCGCGGCATTGATATCGGCGCAAAAACAGAGATCTATTCGATTATGGGGGACCTGGCTGCGCGCGGCGCGGCGATCGTGATGGTCTCGTCCGAGCTCCCCGAGCTCATCAGCGTGGCGGACAGGATTATGGTGATGCAAGAAGGTCGGATGAAAGGCATCGTATCGAAACAAGAGGTGACTCAGGAGCATGTGATGAGCTTGGCTACTCAAAAGACTCGGTAGCCATCCTATGCATCCACTGGGAGGAAAAAGAGAGCAATGCGCGCACAAGCACAAGCCGGGACTAACCAGACATTCAGACCGACCATCAAGAAACTCATCATCCAGTATCGCACCGTCTTGATCCTCGTCGCGCTGATGACCGTGTTTACCCTTCTCAAGCCGGTATTCATCAATCCCGCAAACCTGCTCTCTATCATCAAGAACATGAGCTATGTGCTCATCGCCGGCTTGGGGATGACATTCATCATCACTCTCGGAGGGTTGGACCTCTCTGTGGGCTCGATCGCGGCGGTTGTGGGCGTCGGTTTCGCCATGCTGGTCAGGGGCGGACTAATGCCGGTGGTCCCGGCAGTGCTCATTGTGATGGTCGCCGCCATGCTCTTGGGCTTTTTCAACGGATTCATCTCTGTCAAAGGCAAGATCGAGCCATTCCTTGTGACTCTGGCTACAATGTTTATTTATCGAGGGCTTGCCCTCACGCTCACAGCAGGCAAACCGGTCCCCATCGTGATCCCGTATTTTGCAGACGTGTTCGGCAACGGCTTGTTATTCAATGTCATTCCTTCACCTGTCATTATTTCGGCGATAGTGTTTCTGGTATCCTGGTTCCTCTATCGGCAGACCAAGTTCGGTTTCTATGTGCGGAGCATTGGAGGCAACTCGGAAGCGGCGCGAGTGGCTGGCATTGATGTCAGTTTTGTCAAGATCGCGGCTTATACGTTGAACGGGTTGTATGCTTTTATTGCCGGACTGATCCTCGCCTCGCTGTTCAACTCGGGACTGCCGGACGCGGGCGGCGACCTGGCGCTCGATAGTATCTCGGGCGTGATCCTTGGCGGCACAGCCATCGCCGGTGGAGTCGGTTCAATTTGGGGCACGTTGGGGGGCTGTTTGATTATGGCATCACTCAATAACGGCATGTCTCTGATGGGAGCGCAGTACCACCAACAGATTCTGGTCAAGGGGTTGGTCATCATCCTCGCGGTACTGATGGACAACGCATTCAAGTCGAAACAATGATCACAACATTCCGTGGACGATGCGGATAATAAAACCAAAAGAACCAGGGAAAGGAGAGCCACATCTGAATTTTTCCATTCTGTATCAAGAGACCCCGATCATCAGTACGTGATTCAACAAGAAAACCAAGGAGAAGAAATGAAATACGCGACAATCCCCATCCTGATTTTGCTGGCCCTCGCGCTTGCCCTCGTCGGCTGCGCGACCCCAATCGCCGCGCCGCCGCCCGCTCAGGTTCCGGCTACCCAGCCCCCGGCGGCAACAACTGCGCCTACCGAAGCAGCCGCGCCGGCAGCTCCGGAGAATGCCAACCAAGCCGATTTCACCTACGTGGGAGATCCGAACACGGTATTTGACCTCAATAGTTGGTACAAGGACGTCGGCGTAGACGCCAACGTGACGATCAGGTCTCCGGGCGCGGTCAAAGTCCCCGACGACATGACCACCCCGATGCCCAAGGCGAATGAAAAGTACACGATCGGCTTTTCCGTCTACTATACGGTGGACGAAGTGGGCTCCATGATCCTTGAAAGCATGAAAGCGGCGGCGGCTGAGGCGGGTGTTGAATTGTTGGTCAACGACGCCAACTATGATCAAGCCGCTCAGAATCAGGCAATCGAGCAATGGATCCTGCAAGGGGTAGACGGCGTCATTCTTGCCCCGGCTGATTTTACCGGCGTCAAGACCGCTCTCGATGCGCTTGAAAAAGCCAATATCCCGGTGGTTACGCTGAATGCGCCGCTTGCGGGAAGCACAGATGCTGCCGTCATCTCGGACACGGTGGAGCAATGCAAGATCGCGGGCGAACTGCTCGAAAAAGCCCTGCTGGATGCGGGAACACCCATGAAAGGCACCATCGTATATCAGACGCTGCCTTTCGTGCATCCCAACGCAGCCACCCGCGCCAAGGGTTTCAAGGACGTCTTTGCAAAATATCCGGATATCAAGATCGTCGAGTTGACCGGTATTTCGCCCGAAGACCATTACAAGGCGTTTGACGGAGCCCTCAAGGCGTACCCCGACATGATCGGCGCGTGGGGGCTTTACTCCTCTGCCACCGTTGGTATGATGAACGCCATGAAAGCCAACTCCAAGCACATCCCGCTCTCCTCTGTGGACAACGACAAACCCATCCTCAAGGGCATCTATGATGGCGAGGTGGTTGGCACTGCGGCATACTCGTCCATCGCGCCGGCGCGATGGTCCATGAGCGAAATCATCAACCGGCTCAACGGCGCGCCGATCCCGGGCATCGTCTTTTACGCCAACATGGCAATCACCAAGGACAATGTGGAAAAGGCGTTCGAGCACTATTATCCTGGCAAGACCCTGCAGGATTTCATGTCCGGCAAGACACAATAACCGTAGATTTTGCAAAATGCAGCGCAGGGGCGGATGGCGCACATCTGCTGTCCGCCCCTTGTGACGGCAACCTACGGAATCCAAAAAAACAATATGGAAACACGACAACTGGGTAATACCGATATGCAAATCACGCCTATCGGTTTTGGAGCATGGGCGCTTGGCGGCGGCGGCTGGGTGTATGCCTGGGGTCCTCAGGACGATAGAGAATCGGTTGCGGCGATTCATCACGCTCTCGATTGCGGCATCAACTGGATTGATACGGCTGCGGGATACGGCTTGGGACATTCGGAAGAGGTCGTGGGTCATGCGCTCAAGGGCATGACGCGGCGACCCTATGTCTTTACCAAATGCCAGCTCATCTGGGACGAGCAGGGCAAAATCATTGACTGTCTCGAACGTGAATCGCTGCGACGCGAGTGTGAGGCGAGTCTGCGCCGTCTCGGAATGGATGTGATAGACCTTTATCAGATTCACTGGCCCCGCCCTGACAAGGACATCGAAGAGGGCTGGGCGGCGCTCGCCGAACTGCAAAAAGAGGGCAAAGTGCGCTGGATCGGCGTCTCGAATTTCAGCGTCGAACAGATGCGCCGCGCCGCCCTGATCGCGCCAATCAGCTCGCTGCAGCCGCCCTATTCACTCCTCAAGCCCGAAATCGAACGCGAGATTCTCCCGTATTGTGCCGGGCATCAGATTGGGACTATTATTTATTCGCCCATGTATTCCGGGCTGCTCTCCGGCAAGATGACCCCCGAACGCATCCTCAACTTGCAAGACGACTGGCGGCGTAATGACTCTGAATTCAATCCGCCCCGTCTCGCCCGCAACTTGAAATTGGTGGAATTGCTCGCCGAGATTGGCGAACGGCATGGCGTTGAACCGGGCGTTGTTGCCATCGCCTGGACTTTGCGTGATCCTGCCGTGACCGGCGCGATTGTGGGCGCACGCCGTCCGGCTCAGGTGGATGGGATTCTTCCCGCAGCCAAATTCCGGCTCGGCGCCGATGAGATTCATGAACTAGAGACATTCATCGCCGCAAATCCGTAGCGGCATGGCGTCCTCTTGCGCCTCGCTCAAGTGGAGAAACCGAATGGATTGTTTATTGGGCATAGATATTGGTTCGACCAGCATGAAAGCGGTCGTCTATGACATTCAGGGCAACATGGTCTCGCACGCGAGCCGTCCCCAGGTCTCGGTTGCCAACAACGCCGAGCGCCCCAACTGGCAGGTCTATTTGCCGGAAAACATCTGGGATGGAATCGCAGATGCAATTCACGAGGCGGTCGCACAGCTGGATTCACAAACCCACATCCGCGCGGCAGCTGTGACCGGATTGGGGGCAGATGCGGTGCCTCTCGACGAACACGGCGCGCCGCTCTATCCATTCATCAACTGGCTCTGTACGCGGACCACGCCCCAGTTTGAATGGTGGGTGCAAAATGTCGGGCTGGACAAGACTTTTGAAATCTCCGGTTGGCAGCCCTTTGTCTGGAGCACGGTCCTGCGGTTTATGTGGCTGCAAGAGCACGAACCGGAGCTGGCGCGCCGAACCCACAAATGGCTCGTCGTCGAGGACTTTGTCAATTATCAATTGACCGGCAAATACTCGACCGATTACACCGATGCTTCCCCGACCCTTCTTTTAGATCAACGGACGTTGACCTGGTCCGACGAGTTGCTTGGTCTCGCCGGGATTGACCGCTCGGTTCTGCCTACGCCGCAACCGAGTGGCTCGTTTATCGGCGAAATAACAGAACAAGCGGCGCGTCGGACGGGACTGCCTCTCGGCACGCCGATTTTCCAGGGTGGACACGATTACCTGGTGGGCGCGCTCGCTGCCGGCGCGATTTCGCCCGGCGTATTTCTCGACGTGACCGGCACGTGGGAACTGGTCATTACACCGACGGTTGGCACAACAATCACGCCGGGACTGCGCGAACGCGGTTTGACGCTCGAGGCGCACGCGGCGCCGGGGATCTATTGTCTCTGGGGCGGCGGCACCGCCGCAAGCATGCTCGAATGGTACAAAGACCAGATCGGACTTGGGGCGGGCAGAGACACGGCGGAGGCGCAAGCAAATATCTGGACCCGGCTGATGGACGAGGCGCGCGCTTCGTCTCCCGGCGCAAACGGCATCTTTTTTCTCCCACACTTTAATGGCACGGCGTGTCCGGACCTGGACCCGCGCTCGCTCGGAGCTTTTCTCGGTTTGAACGACACCACACGACAAAGCGACCTCGTGCGCGCCATGATCGAAGGGCTGGATTACGGATTCCTCAACATGCTTCAAGCGGTCGAAGGCGGGGCGGGACAGACGGCGGACAAGATTATTGCCATCGGCGGCGCGATTCGCAACGAGTTTTGGATGCAGAACAAAGCAGATGTGTCCGGGCGTCCCATCCATGTGCCCGAGATCGAGGAAGCGACGGCGCTCGGCGCAGCGCTGCTGGCGGGGACCGGCGTCGGGCTGTACCGCGACTTGGAGGACGCCGCGCAGCGCATCCACAAACCGGGCAGGATATTCGAGCCAAACCCCAAACTGACGTCGCTTTACGCAGAGTTTTTTGACATCTACAGGGACATTTACCAATCACTGCGCGGACTGAATGCGCGCATCTATGACCGGTTTCGCGCCGGATAAAAATATCGTCTTGCAAACGCAGGAACACAGACGCGCAGCTTGACAAGAAATTGTTGTCAACATGCTTTGGATAGTGTGTTGCATCACCGTAAAATGATTTTTGGTTCGTTTGCCCGCTAAATTGATCGAATCCGTTGAAACACATCGAGGAGCGCCATGACCGGTTCAAGACAAACCAATGAACGAATGGATTTGCTTGCTGACGTTGCCGAGATGTACTTTTTGGATGGCAAGAATCAGGCGCAGATCGCCAAAAAGGTCGGGGTAACCCGTTCGATGGTGTCCCGCATGTTGACCGACGCCCGCCGCCTCGGGATTGTCGAAATCAATATCAACCGGAGACTCGAATCCGACAGGGCGCTCGAGAACGAGCTGACCAGACGCTTCAAACTGCAGCGCGCTTTTGTGTTGACAGAGCGCGAACGAACAAATGAACGCTTGCTTAGAGACCTCGGTCGCGCGGGCGCATATATGCTGACCAAATTCTTGGCGCCAAACGAGATCCTCGGTCTGGCGTGGGGCACGGCAATCGCCGCTACGGTAGAGGCGTTAGAGCCCGAGCGACCCCTGCCGCTCAAAGTGGTGCAGCTGGTTGGCGCCCTCGGCGCGCGCAGCAAGGAATATGATCCCAATGCGCTGGTGCAGCGCGTGGTCCAAAAGACCGGCGGCGAGGGCTTTTATCTGAATGCGCCATTCTTTGTGCAGGACCAAGAGACAGTCCGGGCACTGCTGGCATCTTCAAGTCTCCGCGAGACGTTCGCGATGGTTCCCAAATGTGATGTCGTCCTTCTCGGCATTGGCAGCACGGACCCCAAATACTCGAGTTACTATCGGGCGGGTTATGTGACTCTGCAAGTGCTCAATTCTCTGCGCAAGGCGGGCGCAGTGGGCGATGTTTGTGGACGGCATTTCGACCTCAGCGGCAATTCAGTGGATGTCGAGTTTCACCGCTACATTGTCGGCGCAGACAAAGAGGCGTTGATGCCCGTCCCGATCCGTCTGGCGGTCGCGGGCGGCGTGGGCAAGGCGCGCCCAATCCTGGGCGCTCTGCGGGGCAAATGGGCAAACGTCCTCGTCACAGACAGCTATGCAGCGCATCAGGTGCTAGAGCTGGACGAACAAGTCTAGAGCGGATTCCTAAACATGATGGAATTGCAAGACGGGTGACCGTTAGCGAGTTATAACTCACCTTACGCACAATGGGTGAAAACAGGTGTAAAGTGAGGGTATGGATGATCAACTTCTCGACCTCTACACCGATTATCTGATCAGCTCGTTCGGGTTGGTCACCGCGACTGGACTG
>JADZCJ010000128.1 GCA_020851635.1 Anaerolineae bacterium | reverse complement strand
TTTCATCAGCGCGACCACCATCACCACTATCCCAACCACCACCAGCGCCCACGTCGCCACCGCCAGGTCAAACCCCAACCACAGCGCGCTATAGTCCCACACAATCACCAATGCCATGCCAAAAAAAGGCATCAACAACAATTCAAATCCCTTGATTGCGCGCGGCAGCAGCAAGCGCGTGATGCCGTATCCGAAAAAATACAACGCCAGCGTCATCGCGACACCGAGCAAAATCGTTTGCAGAACGATCATCAAACACTCACCGCCGCATGTCTCGCGCCTTTGATCAGATAGCGCAGCATACTTGCTCCCGAACCGACGAGCACAATCAACAGCCCGACCAGCACGGGCAAACTAAAACGCAGCGCCTCGCCGCGCGGGACTCCCGAATAATACAAATACCACCACCAGAAATCCCAGTGCATCAATGCGGGATTGTAAAACCACGACCACGCCGCTTTGGGGATCGCCAATGGAATCGGTGGGATCGAGAGGTCGGGATAAAATTCCAACGGCTCGTCATTCTGCGTCACAATCACATCCGTCACTTGCAGCCCCAACTCATCCCCCATCGGACTTGTGCCCGTTGGTTCGGTGTCGGGTGTAGTCACGTCCACCCACAGCGCGCGGTCGTGCGACGCGGAAATCTCGAACGCATACACTGCCTCGCCGCCTGTGCCGCTTTGCATCTTGCCGTGCGCCAGCGTCTGCCCGTTCACCGCAAACTCGAGTTCGCGCGTCGGTTTGTCCGCAGGACGGTAATCAATCGCTTGCACCCTTACGCGGACCGGCTGCTGCGGGTCCGCCACGATTCCCAGCTGTGCCGCTTTGCTCAGATAGCGCGGAAAAAACTCGCCCGGCGGCGCGTCCGCCCCCAGCCATCCCGCGCCGAGCACAACTCCCGGCT
The DNA here is from genome assembly GCA_020851635.1 of Anaerolineae bacterium. Lineage (GTDB taxonomy): Bacteria > Chloroflexota > Anaerolineae > UBA4142 > SHND01 > SHND01. The sequence continues at coordinate 25,059 of JADZCJ010000128.1, read as the reverse complement.
TGGGCAGGGTCCATTGGTTCCACCAGAGATTAAAGCGTTCCGGGACCATCCGCGCGTGCGCCACAATCGGAGAGTTTTCTACCTCATAGAAACGCGACGAGCGCGAAAGATTGGTATTGATATACGTATCAAAATTTAACGGCACGGCGGTCAACTGTACCAGCACCCCCAGCGCGACGACCAGCGCCAGCGCGCTCTTGGCAAACCACCCGCGCGCGTTTTCAAACAAGACGCCCGCAGGCAAAATCAAGAATGGAAGCACAGGGTAAATATAGCGATTGCCCCACGTTCCGCCGCTCGACCAATTCTCATAGCGCGCGTGAAAAAACAACGCCGTGAAAAAATAGAACGCAAACACCCACGCTTCGAGCCGATGTTGGCGCGCAAACCACGGCAACGCGATCAGACCCAGGAGAATCGGCGGCGCATACAAAAAAATACTTCGCCCCGGACTGGCAAGGATGCCATACAAGCCGTTCAGGATCGGATACGAGGCAGGCTCGCCGCCATACCCCATTTCCAGCGGATCAAGAAAGCGCAAATAGTTGTAAAACAGGATGCCCGCGCCGAGAATCACGACAACCGGCAGCGCAAACCCCGCGGCATATTTGAGGGCGTTGCGCCATGCGCGCGCCGTGTCGCCGCCGGTGCGCCACCCGGCAGCAGCGATCACAACTCCATAGCAGAGCAGCGCGGGCAGCGCAACAAACGCATGAATTTTTGTTGTCGCGCTCAACGCCCAAAAACTGCCCGCCAGCACAAACCAGAGCGCGCGCGGAGTCTGATGGGCGCAGCGCATAAAATAAAACGCGAGCAGCGCCAAAAGCCCCATCAACGGCTCGTTATAAAAGGTCTTGGCTTCGATCCAGGCGAACGTCGCCAGCCCCCAGATCAGCGCCAGCCCCAAACTCACGCGCGTCGAATAACCGAGCGAAATGGCAAACGCAAACAAGACCACACCCAGCAGCGCGCTGATGAGCGGGTTCATCGTATTGACCGCCAGCCGCAGAATGACCCCTTCAAATGGCGGAGTGAACCATTCAGCCACTTGCGCGCCTGCGACGTAAAAAGGAATCGCGGCGACCGACTGGGCGATCCCGCTGCCCGTAAATGTCTTGCCCTCCACGCCATACCAACCGCTCACGGTGGGATACTCTGCGAAATTAGGAATGTCAAACTCGCCGCGCCGCACCATTGACTCGGTTACATAAAACATGGACTCGTCGTCGGGCGCGTAGGTGTGTCCCCCCATCGTCAACAAATAGATTGTCAACAAAAACAAAAAAAGCGAGACCGCCGCGCCGGTGCGTTCTCTTTGGAGCGCCGTTGTTGCAGTATCCACAAGCTACCTTAATCTCAGTTCCACAATCGCTTTTGCCACCTCACCCAGCGCCGCGTCATTCTCTGTCAATCCCAACTCAACATACGCCCGCGTCACCTCATCGCGAAAATCAGGGGCGACGAATGACCGCTGACCATTGACCACTGACGAGTGTGAGATCTTTTCGCCCTCGTTCTCTTGTCCCTCGTCGTTCGTGTCCCGTCCTTTGTCGTTCGTCGCCCGTCCTTTGCCGTTCGTCGCCCGTCCTTCGCCCTCCGACCCCAATCCCCCCGTCTCTCCCAAAAATCTCGCATACCCTCGCGCCGCATCCTCTACCGCGCACTCGCTTTCCACATATCGCCGCGCGTTTGTGCCCATTGCCGCTCGCAGCATCTTATCCGTCAGCAGACGTTCCAGCACTCGCGCCAGCATCTCGGTTTCCGTATTGTCCACGTCAATTTTGGCGACCGCATCATCGGGCAGCTCGGCAAACCAGCCCGCGCGCGAAACGACCACCGCTTTGCCCTGCGCCATCATCCGCAGCGCCGCGCCCGATGTCTCTCCGGCGGTTGGAAACCGCAAGGCAACGCACGTATCCATCGCCGCCATATACAAATGAAAATCGTCGAAACTCGTCTTGCCGGTCATCCGCACGCCGTCCGCCACCCCAAAAAAATCAACCAGCCCTCGCAGGTCATATTCCGCCGCAACCGCGCCCACAAATAACAGCTGCGCGTTTGAGATCACGCGCCGCAGCGCCCGGAACGCCTCCAACAGAACGCTCGTCCGCTTGGTCGGTCCCACATTCCCGAATGCGCCGATCAGCGGCGCATCGGTCGCCAGTCCCAGCCGCGCGCGCGCCTCGCTCTGCGAGACAAGCGTCATTTTGGGCATTTCGTGCGGAATAATTGTTACGGGCACATGCGGCGCCGCGCGTTTGACCTGTTCCGCCACATAGCGACTGTGTGCGATCACGCCGCGCGCCGTTTTCAACGGCGGCTCGCTCAACGGGTATTCGAAACGATTCAACCCTTCCAGCCCCAGCGCCTCCTGTTCGCCCAACTGCGCGCCCGGCTCTCCATACGCCTCGCGCATTGCCGCCACATAACCCGCGCGGTCGCCGTGTTCCAGCGTCATCCAGGCAACCAGATGATGCAGCACAAATTCATGCAGCACAATCACTCCCGGTTCCGCGCGCGCGCGCCGATAGATATAGGCATGTGACGGCGAGTTGCCCAGATGATACAGCGCGAGATCATAGTCCGCCGCGCGATACGCGCGGTCGTCCGCCATCTTGCACCGCGCCAGCGCCTCGCGGTTCGTCGGCACATACCCGTCCGTCACGACGGTTATCTCGGCACAAGCCGCGAGATGAGGCAGCAGCTCTTCCGAATAATCGCTAATGCCCGACGGGTCGGGATGCAGGGGTGAAAAATAAGCGAGTCTCATTCTGTCAATGTAGTTGGGCGAGGTCTCCCCGCCCAACTACCTCTTGCAAAAATTCCGCATACGCTCGCGCCGCGCCTTCCAGCGTATGCCGCTCTTTAACATAGCGTCGCGCGTTCTCGCCATATATTGGCCCCGCTTGGGGATGTTCCGCAAAATAATCCAAATACGCGGTCAACAGCGCCTGTTCGTGCGCATCCGGCTCTATTTTCACGCATATCTCGTCGGGCAGCTCTGCCGCCGACCCTGCGCGCGTCACAAACGTCAGCTTGCCCGCCGCCAGCAATCTCAGCAAACTCGCCGACGTCTCGCCCGCGCTCGGATACCGCAAATTCAAGCACACATCCGCCGCCGCGATATAGTTTGCATACTCGTCGCGCGGCGCATAACCGATAATCCGCACCGCCTCCTGCGCGCCCAAATCGCGCGCCGCTTGTTTCACATCAAACAATGGCGAAACCCGCCCGACCAGCAAAAAAAGCGCGCTCGCAGGGCGTTTCCGAAACTTGGCAAACGCTTCCAGCGCGGGCAGCACACGTTTGTATGGGTGAATCTCACCAAACGCCGCGACGATGAACGCGTTCGCATCCAGTCCGAGCGCCGTGCGCGCCTCTGCTTTTGAAACGAGCGGCGGCAGCGCGATACCCATCGGAATAATCTTGAACGGCGTATTTGGCGCGAGCGGCTGAATCCGGTCCGCCGCATATTGGCTGTGGATGATCAATGCCCGCGCCCCGCGCACGACCTCTTCATTCAGCGGAAACTCGAACCGGTCCGTGATGGTGCTTTTCTGAATCTCGGTGTTGGCGGCTTGTTCGCCCGTTTCACCATACGCGCGCTTCATCGCCTCGACATACTCGCCGCGCTTGCCGCGTTCCAGCGTCAGCCACGCGCGCAAATGATGCAATACAATATCATGCATCACCACCACTCCCGGCACACGCTGCATCGCCTCGTACATCGCGGCGTGCGCGGGCGAATTGCCCATCTGATATACCACCACATCATATTCCGAAGCGCGGGCGTAAAATTCGGATACCGTTCGCAGGGGAAAAGCGGCGAGCGCGGGATTGGTGGGTTTGGACCCATCCACAATCAATTCAATCTCTGCATACGGCGCGAGCAAGGGGAGCAATTCTTCGGAATAATCGCTGATGCCGGAGGGAGTCGGATTGAGCGGAGAAAAAAAGGCGATACGCATAGAGGAGGGACGAGGGCGGCGATCTATTACATCACACCTCGCCCGTGCGGGTCAGACCTTTTGCGGCCGTTTCAGCCCCGCGCGGACCACCGCAGCCAGTTGGCGCGCGGCGGGCAGCACGGCGTGCAGCTGCACCGGCTGCAGCAGCGGCAGCGATGCATAGACAATTCCTGCGGGCGTCGTCCCAAACAAACTCAAGAGCGCCTCGTACGCGGCTTTTAGGTCCTCGGGCTTGCTTGGATCGAGATGCGCAAAGCGGTCCTTGATATAACTCAAATCAACGCCCAATTCATCCGCCACATGCGATTGCGCGGTATACGCGTGGATTTCCTGCTCGACCGAGTCCACCCAATACCGTTGTTCCACGTGACACGCTTCATGTCCCAACAGCGTCACCCAATACTTGAATTCCGTATCGCCTGCATTGGCGGGCAGGGGATAAATAAAAATCGTATTTACAAAATTGAGCGTGAATCCCCCGTAAATTTTCGGCGTCACCCAAACCCGCGTGCCGCGTCGGTCCAGTTCGTCGGCAAGTGCGCGCCCGCGCGGTCCGCAGTTCCGCAGCACATTCAACGCGCGCTGCGCCCCGGTATGTTTGATATTCGCCGTCATGCCGTCAGCGCCTCCACAACCGCGCCCCACGAAATCGCCTGCACCCGTTCGCGCCCGGCCTGTCCCAACGCGCGGCATCGTTCCCCGCTCTCGAATGCCCGAGACAGCGTCTGTGCGATCTCGGGAATCTCGACGGATGTCACCCAGCCATCCAACCCATCCTCGATAAACTCCAGCACCCCCCCCGCATCGTCCGTCGTGATCACGGGACGCCCCGCCATCAACGCCTCGACCGCCGCAAACCCATAGTCCTCGTCCACCGGAGCATAAAACACGGCACGCGCGTTTGCATACAACTCCGGCACGCGCGCATCGTCCACATAGCCGAGAAACTCGACGCGGTCGGCAATGTGAAGGGTATGCGCCAGCCGTTTGAGCGCGCCCTCTTCGGCGCCCGTGCCCGCAATCACCGCGCGCCCCTGCTTTTTCTGCGTCGGCGCGCTCGCCAGCGCGCGGAGCAGCAAATCAATCCGCTTGGCGCGGTCAAGCCGTCCGACATAGAGCACATAATCGCCGTACTCGCCCGCATAAAACTTGCCCCCCAGCCGCGGCGGAGGATAGAGCGGCGTCGCATCGAGCGCATTGAACCGTTTCAGCCGCGCCGCCACATTTTTGGAAATCGCATAGCGCGCTTGCGCCTCGCTCAACGTGCGCGTGTCCAATTGAAAAATCTGTTCGCGCGTTTTTTGATGCTCGGGCGTCGGCGTAAATTCCGAAAGGGGCGTCCCATACCAGTCATACGCCTGACGGTATTGATGCACCAGCCAGACAATCTTGTGCGGGTGTTGTGCCGCATACGACGGGAATTTCGTCGCAATAATGCGGTCCACTCGCACGCCGTTCGCCATTTTCAAATCGAGCAGTCGCCACGCCAGCGCGGACTTGAACAATTCCGTGTGTGGCTGCCATTGAAAGGGCAGGGCGACGATTTCTGCCCGGTGCCCGCGCGCATTCAGCGCCTCGATCAGCCCCTCCGCCAGCATTTCCGCGCCCCCGCGCGCAAACGGCACCTGCGCCGCACAGACGAGAATGTTCATTTGGGGTCGCGCCGTTCCAATTCCGCCAGCCGTCTTTCCAATTCGACGACTCGTCTTTCAGTGTCCGCCACGCGGTTCTCTTGCGCCGCCAGTTCCGTCAACGCCCGCGCCACCTGCCGGTTGAACGTATTTTGCTGCTGCACCAGCGTGTTCAACAGTTCCGCCATCACGCGCCGCGCGACCCGCTTGACAAAATAAACTGCGCGCCAGGTGAGCGGCGCGCCGGGGGCGGGAGGGGGTAATGTGGCGCTGATATGCCACTGTGCGTTCACGCCCGCAATCGCTTTTTGCAGCGCGCTCAGATCGTTCGACGCCGCGGGCGAGCGCCGCACGCGTTCGCGCAGTTCTGCCAATTCTCGTTCGACATCCGATTGTGACACGGGTTCCTCGACAATATTCTACTCTTTTTTCCGCGCCTCTCTCACCAACCTCTCATACAACCCCCGCACCTGCGTATACTGCTGCTCCCACGTCATGCTGTCCAGCACTTTTTTGTGTCCGTGCGCGCCGAGGCGTCTTGCCAGCGCGCGGTCGCCAAGCAGCTGTGTAATGCGTCCCGCAATCGCGCCCACGTCCCCGAATTTTACCAAAAAGCCATTCTCTCCGTCGTCAATTACTTCGGGAACGCCGCCCGCATTCGCCCCGATCACCGGCTTGCCATACAGCCACGCTTCCAGATACACAATGCCGAACGAGTCCGTGCGCGACGGCATCACAAACACATCGCAGGCGTCCAGCAAATCCAGTTTGGTCTGCGTATCAATAAATCCGAGTTGCCGCACGCGTTGTTTCACATTTCCGGGCTGCCCCTGCAAATACGTCTCGAAGGCAGACAGCTGTGACCCCGCCAGCACCAGCGTCGCATCCGTCGTTTCCCACACGATTTTCATCGCCTCGACCAGGTGCGTCGTGCCCTTGTCATACGCGGCTGTGCCGATATAGGCGACGATGGGTGTGAGAATCCCGGTTTCCTCGCGAAACCGCTTGCCGTCGCCGCCCGCCAGCGTTTCGGGCTCCACGCCCGCGCCAATCCGATGAATCCGTTCCCGCGCCACCCCCAACTCTGCCAGCGCCTGCCCTTCGCGGTCGGTCATCACGATCACCGCCGCCGCCTGCCTCAACATCAGCAGCTGATGCGGCATTGTATAATAGCGCCGCACGTGCGCGTCATCCGCTTCGCCCAGATGCAAAAAAGGGGTGATGACGAACGGTATCTGCTTGCGTTGAGCCAGCCGATATGCCGCATACACGGTGGAATCGAGCGAAATGTTTGCCGTATGCGCCAGGTCAAAACGTTCGGCTGTGGTGTCCAGCGCCGCGTCCAGCGATGGGACATAGGGCGTAAAGCGGCACAATGAAAACAGCAGCGACGTATTATCACGCGGCATCTGCGCCAGCATCGCCATCGTCCTGCGAATGGCGTGAAACGTCAGCCGCGACAAGGGCAGATATTCAACGGCAAAACGTTCGATAAACACATCATTGTGCGTCTCATTTTCCAGCGGGACCGCGGTTTTGTCGCTCCGCCAGAACCGTTCCAGGTCCCACGCATCGGTCGTGTAAACGGTGATGGCGTGTTTGTCGCGCGCCAGCCGTTCGCCGATTTCTTGAAAGGTCTGCTCTGCCCCGCCGATATATGGATAATACCGTTGGATGACGTGGAGAACTTGCATCAGGGCGCCGTCCGACCCGTAAGACGGTTTTTCGCAGAACGGAGCTGCTGCATCAGCGGCAAGTGTTCGATCCGTTCCAACTGCGCCGTCAATGTGCCCAGCTGGCTCCAATTGTATTGCGCCAGCGTTTCAGTGTCGGCAGCCAGCTCTTCCGTCAGCAGCACCATCTCTTCGAGGAGTCGCGTATACGTTGTTTCGCTTTCCGGGACGGGCGCGCTCGCCCCGCACCCCATCGCTTCATGATACGCGGCAGCCAGCGCGGCGGCCGTCTTGTCCCACGTAAAATGTTCGTGAATGTGCGCGCTCAAATCCGTGCCGCGTGGCGTGACGAGCGCGGCACGGATCGCCGCGCGAATCCCCGGCACGTCATCGGGTTCGACATAGCGGACGCGGTCGCCAAAAAATTCGGGTCCCGCCGTCTCGGTGGTCAATACCAAATTGCACCCCGCCAGACCCGCTTCCAGCGCGGCGAGCGGCATCATCTCGAACCAGCTCACCAGCGCATGCACGTGCGCGGCGGCATACGCGCTCGCAATCAAGTCGTGCTCTGAATGCGCGATAAATAGAGTATTCGGTCCCGCCGCCGCCTTGATCTGCGCCGTATAGCGCGGCTCTTCGTTCGGATTGCCAATGAGCACCAGCGGGACCTTATCATCATGCCATGCGCGCACGAGATTCAGTTGGTTCTTTTGCGGCGAAAGGCGCGCCACGCTCAAGACAAAATCCCGCACCCCATATTTCTCGACAAACAGCTTGGGGTCGGCGTTGCGAAACAAGTCCTGCACGCCGTTATACACCACGCGCATCTTGTCCGGCGCCGCGTCCAGGTCACGCGCAAGCAGCTCTGCTTCTCGCTTTGAATTGGGCAGGACCAGATTGGATTGGTCCAGCAGAATCCTCTGCGCTTGCCTGACGCTTGCCCGGCGCAGCTGTTCCCTGCGCTGTATCACCGCGCTGATTTCGGGCGAGCCCGGCGGCGGCGTCCACCCTTGCGTAAATTCGGCATACGCGCGCCGATATCGTTCCAGGTTCCAATAGATCGGCATCATCACGACGGGCTTGTTTTGCCGTTTCGCGTTTAGCAAATAGTGCAGTTCTCCCGCGCTTTCGCCAAAATTGTAAATTTGGACCACGTCATACGGTGTGAGGTCAACCCCGCGCTCTACCGACACGTCAACCTGAACATCCACCGCCCGCAGATACTCGATGGTCTTGGTCAACTGCACATTGTCGCCGCCTTGGAGCTGAAAAAAATTCGGGCGTGGCTGCACCAGGACGCGTATCGTCATTCGTCTTGTTTCCGTTCTGTGCGTTGTAATGCCTGTACCATGCGGCTCACCGGATTTCTTCCCCAATCCCTTCCCGGCGCAGAATCACGACGTTCGATTTCCGCTTGCAGTTCCAATGCCCACTTTTCCAGTTCACGATGCCCGCGCATCAAGTCCACGGCGCCCGCCGCCAGAATCTCGAGCGCCGCGCCCTCGACAACGGCGTCTTGTCTCTGTGCTGTCGCTTGTGTCTCGGCTGCCAGCTGCGCGTATTGTGCGGCGCGTGTGGCATCGCCATCCACCAGACACCCCTGCAGCTGCTCCATCGCGCGCTCGGTGACGGCGGCATAGGCGGAGGGCACGAGCGCCGCATATTGCGAATGTTCTTGAAAAAAGAGGTCGAGCGCGTCGCGGTCCGCTTGCATGTCCTGGACGTTCCGCTCGAACGCGCGCGTCGCATTGCGCCCGTGTTCGCGATATGCCGCATACGGCGTGACGAGATACGCCACATCATATTCCGCCGCAATCCGCAGCCACATCTCCCAATCCGCAGTGAACGACAGCTTGTCGCTGAACCCGCCGAGCCGCGCATAACATTCGCGCCGCGCCATCACCGTCGGCGTGCGGATAAAATTCCCACGCGCGAGTTCCGGCAAAAACTCTGCGCTTGCGCGCACAAAATTCTCTGCAAATGGTTTCAGCACACGCGTGGGTGTGCCGCCCGCGTCAACCAGCTGCGCCGCGGAAAAAACCAACCCAACCTTGGGATGAGTTTGAAAGGTCTGATACGCCGCGCGGAGCATGCCGGACAAAAAATAATCGTCCGCATGCAGCACCGCGACCAGTTCGCCGCGCGCCCGCGCGACGCACGCGTTCCAGTTTCCGACAAAACCCAACTGCGTCGCATTGCGCTTTACTTTAATGCGCGCGTCATCAAATCTTTGAACGACCGCTTCCCATTCATCGGTGGAGCAATCATCCTGAATCAGCAGCTCGAAATCGGAAAAATCTTGCGCGAGGACGCTCGCAATACATTCCGCGAGATAACCGGCATAGTTATAGTTCGGAATGCATACGCTGATGGCGGGGGAACGAACAGAGGATGTTGCCTGCAATGGATTTTCCTGCAGCTCACCGAGCAATCAAGCTCGCGTCTTTATTGTCATTTCGATCGTCGTTGCGAGAAATCTCGCGCGGGTAAATCGCCAACGCGCCCAAGCTGTCCTATCGTCTGAACCGCCGCGCCAACCGCACGGACAGCATCTGCTCGTATCGCCAGATCACCTCTTGCTGCTGCTTGACGGTCCTTTCCATCTCGTGCGCCCACTTGTCGAGCGCGACCATTGCCCCTTCCTGTGTTTGCATCTGCTGTTTCAGCGTGGCGATTTCGCGTTCCAACTCCGCCGTCTGCGCTTGCGCGTCCGAGCTTGTCCCTCCCCGCGCCACGCGGTTCACCGTTTTCGGGCGGTTCCATTTTGCCGGGTCGAGCGACTTTTGCATCACGACCAAATCCTGATACGCGCCGATGCCGTATTCGTTAAATTCCAAAATGTCGAACCATTCGGACCATTCCGCGCGCGTGTATGCCTGCGTCTGAAACACGGCGCGATAATATCCCCTCGGCACGAACGATTCCAGCGTCGCATCGGGCAGGGAATCGAGTATGCCCAGCTCTTGCACTTGCGCGACACGGTCGGGCATGTGCAGTCGCGCCGCCGATTCGCCATGCACCGACGCCAGAAACAACCCGCCCGGTTTGAGGATTCTCTGCATTTCCGACAGCCATGCCTGTTGAGCTTCGCGCGACAGGTGTGTAAACACCGAATAGCTCATTATCAAGTCAAAACTGGCGTCGGCATATGGCGTGGGGGGCCACAGCCCGTTGGCAATAAACGTCCCTCGTGTCAGGTTTTGATTGCACCACGCAATCGCTTCCGCATCAATATCACACCCGCGCACGGCGGGTCCGTCTTGAAACGAACCAAAATGCGCCGTCACTCGTCCGCACCCACAACCCCAGTCCAGCAGCTGCTGTTCCGGTCCCGGCGCCCCGTGTCGCAGCGCCGCCGTCATAAAATCGCCAAAGGCGCGAAACCCGCCCGCGCGAAACCCGCGCATATTGCGCGTATGCGCCACGCGCCACACCAGTTCTTCGGGCGGCAGCGGCACATTTGTATAAATATCCGGGCGGAACCACGCGCCGATCTTGCACACGGGCTGCTCGCCCCGGCACCCGACAATGTCCACTCGCGCCAACGCGCTCTCTTGCAAATACCCTCGCGGTAGCGCGTACGAAAAACCCGACCACCGGGCGTGCGGCACTTGCCAGAAAAATTCCGCCACGCTGTCAACCGGCGTGATGGGCGCAGTCGCAATCTGCTTGCCATCCACAAACAGGCGCGTCCCGTCCAGCTCGCGGTCGGGCAACAGCATCCAGCCGCGCAGCGCGGGTTCATCACCGCCAAATTCAATATCCTGAAAATCGCCCGCGCTCCGCCTCAATTCCGGAAACGGCTCCGCCGCGACCAACCGTCGCAAATCATCCTGTGTAAACGTCATTCCTGCTCCATCTACGACAAATTGGCAATTCGCCTCACCCGTCGCACCCGCAAATCACCGCCAACAAAACGGAACATTCGCGCCTATTCGCGCAAATTCGCGGGGAAAACCAATCAAGCCCTGGTCCCCTTCCCGGCTGCTGCCTCCAGTTCCTGCGTCTTGACCCTCAGCGCAATATTCTCCTTGAGCAGGTCGTACACCTGCTGCGTGCGGTCCGCCAGCAGCTTGTCCATTTCCTGTTCGCGGCTCGTCTCATTCACCGTGCCCAGATACGGCGACAGGTGAAACGACAGCGGATAATGCGCGCGATATTCGATCCCCAGCAGCTTGTCCTGTAAAAAGGTTGTCACATCGTCCGGCTCGACCCGCGTGCTCCAGCGGCTCAAATACAGGCGCAAATTCATGTCCTCGTGCGCAAAACGCCCCTCCGACACGCCCTCGAAATGATACAGCCGGCTTGCGGGACAGTAATATACCTCATATCCCATTTCGCCGAGACGAAGACAAAAGTCCACATCCTCATACCCGTTGCGAAACGCAATATCAAATCCGCCGCTGGCGATAAACAAGTTTCGCCGCACCAACATCGCCGCCGCAGCCACGATCTGATAACGTCGCCCATAGTTGACGGCGGGATGGTCTTGGGGCATCCCCAGATAATGATGGCGCGGCTGTTTGTCCTGGCAAATGACCATGCCCGCATGTTGAATCGTGCCGTTTGGAAATATCAGCTTGCTTCCGACGATGGCAGCGCGCGGGTTTTCGTCCGCGCACTCGACCAGCGCATCCAGCCAGCCCGCCTGCGGCAGCGTGTCATTGTTCAAAAAAATCACAAACTCGCCTTCCGCCGCCGTTGCGCCGTCGTTGCACCCCACCGCAAAACTGCTGTTGGTCGTGTGTGTGATCACGCGAATCTTGTCGCCGTAGCTCGCCAGTAGGTGCGGCGTGTAATCGCGCGACCCGTCGTCCACGACGATCACTTCATAGTCGCGGTTCAACCCGGGCGCCGCCACCAGCTTGTCCAGACACTGCTTGGTCAGCCCCGCTCGATTGTAAACCGGAATAACAATGGAACTGCGTAACATGTTCGTAGGGGCGGGGTTACCCCGCCCATTACCCCGCCCATTTCCTCGTCATCACCGCGCCGCGCGCAAATACTCTTCCATCAACTTGCCTACCGCGTGCGGGTTTAGCTGTCTCGCCACATCCTCGCGCGCCCGCGCCCCCACCGCGCGCGCCGTGTCGCGGTCCTCGTATACATGGCGCATCAGTTCGGCGGCGTGGTCGAGGTCCGGCTCTGCCCACACAAAATCCTTTTGATAGGGTCCGTGCGGCTGCCCGATGGATGTCAGACGATAGCGGACCAAATAGCTGTTCGCCTCATTCATAAAATCCAAATTCCCCGAATATCCCGTCGCAATCACCGGCTTGCCGCGCAGCATCGCCTCCGCCATCGTCAACCCGAACCCTTCGGCGCGATGCAGCGACACATAACAGTCTGCCGCATCCATCAGCATCCCAACCTGCGCGCGCCCCACCACCCCATCCGTGATCAGTATATTCGATTCCAGCGCGGCGCGCTGCATCTCTGCCAGAGCGCGCGGATGGTCCGCCGAATGGGCGCACTTGATCACCAGCAGCGCGTCGTCGTCCTTGCGAAACGCTTTTTGGAACGCGCGAATCAACCCGCGCGGATTTTTGCGCGCGGCATGACTTGACATATCAAAGATAAACAGAAAGATAAATTTGTCCCGGGGCAAACCCACGAGCGACGGGTTTGGTTTGTCGGGTGCTTGCAGCGCGACTGAATATGGCACCGCGCGCACCGGCACGGGTGAAACGCGCGCCAGCCCTTTTTGGACAAAGCGGCTTGCCACCCAGATTTCGTCAAACCAATCAAAACTCGCTGCCCACTGCGCCGGAAAATCCTGCACTTCCCATGCCCAATGCGCGATATTGTAATGATTCCGCAAAAATTCCGCGCCGCGCTTTTCAAGCATCCAGCCGATAGTGTCTGCATTCAGCCAGACCAGGTTGAAACGATAGGGATAATGGTCCGAAAAACCGGTGACGCTGTTTTCTGTATTTAGCGCGGAAAGATCGTCGAAATTGTTCTTGACGCAGGGAATCTTTGCCGCTTCCAGGTTCGCCAACCCCGAGCGCACCGCCTCACCCATCCCCCGTTCCGACCGAAAATTACCCGTCAGGTTCACTCCCAGGGGCAGTGCCCGCGCGGACCTCGGGTTAGCTGCCCGCATCGTCGCGTGTCGCGCGAGGTTGCTCTGCCGGTGCAGCGGCGCCAGAAAACGCGTCGGAATGTCCAGATCTTTTGCGCCGTGCTCGACCGCCCAGTTCATAAAGACCGCGCGGTCTTTTCCAAACAGGTCGGGAAACGCATCCCGCAGTTCCGCGCGCTCCCGGTAGAGCTCGTGCCACAATCGCGAAATCGGGTTCGCCGCGCCCTCATCCGGCTCTGCCGGTCCGTTCAACCAGTTGTAGAAACTGTCGTCGCCCCCGGTTTGAAATGGATCGAGAAAACGGCTTGCGTCTTTGCCAAGTCCAAAATACATTCGCCGCGCGATGGGCGGTATCGGCACGCCATTGTCAAAATTCGCAAAGGCATACTGCCACTCGCGCACCTCGGCTTCGCCCGCCGCTTTCAACAGCGCGGCATATTTGTGATATAGCGGTGTGGCGGGACCCTCATAACTTGCCCTGGGGCGCGTCGTGTGCTGTGATACCACGTCCGGCTTGTCTGCATCAAAGCCGCTGAAATGGAAAAAATAGCCCGGCTCGCCGTTCACGCACACCCCGCCGTCGCGAAATTCGATGCGGCGGCTGTATAGATTCCAGTACGCGATATTACAGCCCGGGTCGCGCAAAATATGCACTCCCTCAAACATTCCCGGCGCCAGGTCAAGCCAACTCTGGTCCACAAACAGACCGCGCGCCACCTCCACTCGCGAACCGTCATACAGGCGGTTGCGCCACCAGCTCACAAAGGCGCGTCCCGCGGCGTCATATTTCACGCCCACGAAACCGCTGTTGAATGTGCCCCCGCGCAGCATGTCGGTCTCGTCCGGTATCAACCCATCCACCGTCATCGGCTCTGTCAGGTGCGGCGTCAGCAATATCGAATGGTCGTCGAGCTGGCGAAACAACGCGGACAGGTTGTTCAGGATCAGCAGGTCCGAATCCAAAAAGACCATGCGTCGAAAACCCAAATCGGCGCCCAGATATTCGAGCAGGCGCGGTTTTAGCGATGCCGCCAGCTCAAACGGCAGATATTTGAAACGATAAGGGATGGGTCTGAGAATTGGCAGGTCTTGCAGGGATAGGATTGGAAAAGATTCGGCGGCGGGGTCAAAATCGCCGTTCACCATGTCCGCCAGCAAGAGATAAAAAGGAATATCCGGATGATAATGGCGGAACGAGTTGTAGAGCACGCGCGCCCGCGCCATGTGATGCTTGGTGGCGACCGTGCCCACCGCAAGCGATTGAGGCGCTGCCGTCGTCAGATGACGCGCTCGCGTCGGCGCGCTCATCCGCCCCCCCGCAGACGCGAGTGTAAATTCCAATAGACCGTGCCGAGTTTGTAAAATATGGTCGCTTTTACTGCGTTCAACTGCGCTTGATACCATCCGACCTGTTTTTCCAGTTCGGCGACCCGGCTCGCCAGTCCCGCGGCTTGCCTCTCTTTTTCAGCCAGCTGCTGCCCCATCTGTTGATACAATTCACGGCGTTCGCTCAGCGTCTGCAGGCGCAGGTTCAACCCCTCGATCAGTTCCTGCTGCCGCGTCACCATCTCGGTCAACATCAGCTTTTCTTTGTTCGCCCTCTCGGTCTCTTGCGTTTTCAAGACCGCATAATTCCGCAAGAGTTGCACTTCTGCTTCCAGCCGCACCAGCCGCATCGCTGGGTATGACGAACGCCACGCCGCCGTATCGTCCGCGGTCACGACTTGGGTCGTGTCCGCTCCATCCGCGCCATATTCCCTCAGCGAACCCTTGACCTCGCCCAATTCCAACAATCGCGTATAACATTCCTGCAGCTCTTCCGAAACCCCCGCGTCGCTCACATCCTGCTTGCCCACCTTGTGGTGTCGCACGCCCGAACGAATCGAGGCGCACGCGTGTGCAATGACCTCGTCCGACGCCGTCAGCCCGAGCGCGTCAATCACCCGCCGCAGTTCGCCCGGCGCATCTTGGTAATACGTGTCGTAATGCGTCACGGCATAATCCAGCCCCATCGAGTCCGTCAGCGCGCGCCGGTTGTATTGCAGCCACAGCGACAGCCCGAACGCATCGGAACAGTTGGCGCGTTTGGTCAGCGACACCACCACTTCCAACGGGTTGCGCACACAAATCAAAACACGCAGGTCGGGCATGATCGTGCGCCAGAACGGAATCGTGAGCGACGAGCGCGGGTCTTTCCAGCCCCACGGCTCGTAACGCGCAAAACGCGTCACCAGTTCCTCGGCGCGACGGCGCAGCGAGTCCAGTTCGGCGCAGTGTTCCCATCCTTCGGGAAAGTTCGGCGCCACATCCCAGCCCCCGCCGAAATGCGCCAACAGCTCGTCGTTGATTTTGACAAACTGTTCGTTCTCCCAATACCCTTCCGTATTAAATTCGTTGGGCGGCAGCAGTTCGTCCTCGGGACCCAGACTCAACCCGCACTGATTGAGCAAGCGCGCAATCATCGAGGTCCCCGAACGATGCATCCCCGCAATACAAATTGGCATAATTCCTACACACCCCTTGACGACGCGTCAAGGGGTATACACGTATTTGTAAATCGCGCCGGCGCCATACGCAACCACATGCACACTCCCGTCCGGACCGCGCCCAAAGGCGACCGGAAAGTTCACACCCTTGTCAAAATCATAGCGCCCTGTCACCCGGTTCGAAGCATCCAGTGTGAGAACGTGCACCCATTGTGCTCCGCCATCCGCATAAAAATAGGCATCGGCAAAAGGCGCCGGGTAGTTGGAATTTTCCGCAAATATCCCGCCGGCGATCATCGGTCCATATTCGGGCGCAGGGACATGACCATACCAGTGGATCGGCTTGGTCGTCGCTCCATAATCAACTTTTTTGGGGGCGCAGTTGGGTTTGGTCTGAGGGCAGGGACCTTCAAACAGGGGCCACCCATAATTTGCGCCCGCCGCCAGCGAATCCACTTCCTCCCATTTTGCTGCTCCTACGTCGGCAACAATATAAGTCTGGTTGGATGCGCGTTTGGTGAATCGCCATGGATTGCGAAACCCAAGGGCATAGGTCTCTTGGCGCGCCCCCGGGGTGTTGTAAAATGGATTATCGGCGGGAATTGTCCCATCCTTGTTGATTCGCAGGATTTTGCCCCGCAGTGTATCGAGTTTTTGCGCGTCCCCCGGACAGCAATAACTATCACCCACTGAAACATAGAGCTTGGCGTCAAATCCGAAATGGATATCGCCGCCATTGTGCATCCCGCCCGTCGAGGGGATATGATCCAGAATGATCTTTTCCTTGATCTTGCCGTTCGCCGTCTTTTTTAAACGCGAGACGCGGTTCTCGGGTGTGCCGTTGTATTGTTTGGCGCCGGGACCCGTTGTGTAATAGACATAGATAGAACCATTCGCCGCATAATCCGGGTCGAGCGCAATCCCGACCAGCCCGCGCTCCTCCTCTGTGCTGACAGAGAGCTGATGGAATGGTTTCTTTTTCAGAGTCCCGTTTGCGCGGATAATTCGAATCGCCCCGTTCTTTTGGGTGACCAGGATCTTGTTTCCCACATACACCATCGCCGTCGGACCTGCCATTCCGGCGCCGAGCGTGACGCGCGTGAATTTCGACGGCAGAGACGCCCTTGCTGCCTCAAGCTCTTGCGCGCTGGGCACAAATCCAAGACTGGTCAATAAAACGAGCGCAAGAATAAACTTTATCAAGATGCCCCCCCCTCTCCAATCTATCTCGAAAATTGCCCGATCCGCCCAAAACACCTGTCATCCCATCCCGGTCTCGTATCCCAAACTCGCCACATACGCCACGTCCTCGGCGTCAAACTCATCAAGCGCATGTCGCTTGAACCGCCCGCGCGTTGACGGCTCTTGCACCAGTCCCGCCAGTTTTTCAAACTCACCCTCGTCAACCCGGCATCCCAGAAACCTCAATAATGTTTCCAGCCCCTCGCGCGGGGCATCGCAGAACGTGTCATAGTTGAGCAAAAGAAAACGCGCGCCCATCGCTTGCCCCAGGTGGATCGCGCGTTTCTGCATCAAGCACCAATACTTGAGCGAGTATCGCGGACTCGGCTCGAACGGCATGTCACGCACAAAACAGGGTCCCCACATTTGCGGCTGGTTCTGGTTGCTGCTGAATGCCATGTCCAACCCGTTCCGCATGACGTGAATGTATTCCAGTCGAGGGATTGAACTTTGGAGCTTGTCCAAAAAAATGTGGGTGTTGGGTTCTTTCCATCCCCAACGTGTGTGCGGGCGGTCCTTGTCGCCCGCGTTCCGGCTCGCCAGCGCCGCCAGCAGTGTATTCGCGCGCTCGCGCAGCCATGACGCATCATGCTGCAGGCGGTCGTGCTGTGCCAGTCCCGCCAGCCACTCCTGGTCCTCGGCTGCAATCTCGCCCGTCCCGCACATCGCGCGCACAAACACATCCAGTCCGCGCGCAAATTCGGCGTCGTTTCCCAGCAGCTCGGTCCGCTTGAACAACAGCGTAAACCAGAGCGTATCGTTCGTTTCGTTCAGGTCGCCGCCCATATACAACCCGGCGCGCCTCAAAATTTCGGCGATCAATCGTGTGCCGCTTCCCCCGATACCTCCGACGGCGACGGGTTGAACGGTTTTCAAATCGGACGACGCCCCCATAAATCCCTCTAATAGTGCAACATCATGTTGTTGCGCTATATTCAAACTCGCAAATTCTAATTCAGTTTATCCAAAAAACAAATCTCCATCCCTCGTCTCCCGCCTCCGACTTCCGGCTCTCTTATTTCCTCCTCAAACATCCTCCCTCTCCCACCGGAAACAGCTCATCCAATCGGTCGCCCCGCACATAATATCGTCCGTTTGCCAGCAATTTACAGCGCTCGAGCATCACATAATTCGCCCACGGGCGATTCACCACCTTGAAATTGGATTTTTTTGCGTATTTCTTTGGCGCAATGCGCGACAGCGAATAAAGCGTGGGCTGCTGCGCTTCTGCCGACCGAAACATTCCGTCAAACCCGCCCGGCTCGAACGCATCCGCCGCCGCGTCCACCTGTCCAAACAAATAAAAATACTTGTTGAGATTGACGCGCTGCATAAAAAACAAAAATTCCGCCTTGCCCAGAACCCACACCTTGTCGTCGGGTCCGAGTTTGGCGTTGACCGCATCGGCGACGCGCTGTTGGTCGCGCCAGCTGCCCCGCTTGCTCGGGATATCGCGCCACGTATGAAAAAACGCGTGAAACGTGCTCAGCGCCAGCACCCCCACAATCAACGCGCCGAGCGCCGCGTCACGCCGATGCGCGGGCACTTGCAGTTTGTTCATCCCATACCGAAACCCCTGCCACAGCATCCATGCCGCAAAAATTGAAATGAACGGCAGCAGCGGAAACCAGTCGGGATAATTCTGAAAATCCAAAAATGAATAAGCCAGAAATCCCGCCACCGCCAACAATGTTCCCGCCGTGCGCCGGTTCTGCAAGAAAAAAAAAGACGCCCGTCTTGGCAGCGCGCGCCACTCCCACGGACGCAAATGCGCGCCCAACCACACCCCCAGCCCCGTGACCGCCAGCGCGCCAAATATAACGTGTGTGCCAAACCCGAGATAAAACGTGCGCGCCAGCCGCCACATGCGCTCGTCCAGCGTCACTTTTGCCGCGCGCCGCATCAGCACCGGCGCAACAAACGTCTGCTGCAGCATCTCGACGTGCGCGTTCTGTAAAACAAAATACAGCGCATACACGGCAAACACAATCGCCGCCGCCGCCAGCGTCAGCCCCACCGCCCGCGCGCGTTTTCTGTCCTGCGCCGCCGCCAGCAGCGCCGCCACAATCAAATAGCCCCACGCAATTTGCCACGCCAACCCCGCCGCCATCGCCGCCGCGCCCGCCCAAAACCATTTTCGGCGCGACAAGAGATACAACGCCGCCAGCCCCCAGACCAGCATGAGCGATTTGGGTTCCAGCGTCGTCGCCGCCCGCAGGTTGTATCCCTCAAACCCGAGCAGAATCAACCCCGCGAGAAACGCGACCGCCCGCGAACGCGTGAACCGCGTCGCGACCAGATACGTCAATACCACCACCGCCGCGACGACCGTCATGGACGCGAGCCGGAACGAAATCAGGTGATGCAGCCCGAACAGCTCTCCCGCGCGCATTGCCACGCCGCCGATCAAAAACGCCAGCGACGCCTGTTCGTTAAACGCAAACTTGTGCGGCGCATAACCCAGCGCCACAATCTGCGCCAGATAGGCAAAGATTCCCGGGTCATGCGAAATTTGGCGTTCGAACGGGTCGTACTGCGCGAGGACGACGAATGTTGCCAGAATCAGAATGAGGGGGGGGGCAAACGCGAGAAACCGCGGGGACCGCGCGAGACGGGCAATCCGGACCGAGAGCGTCCGTTCTTGCGCTGCCGCGTGCGCTTTGCCCGCATCGCCGGTGCTGGAGACAGAATTCATTCGTTTACGGCAGATTCCAATTCGATTCAGGCGCTGTAGGGGTGTTCAAGCGAATCAAGATTTGGGAACGTCCCTGTCATGGCGCGGGACAATTCGTGCCGCGCCGCGTCACTTTTACCCACAACACCTGTGCCGCCGCATCATGATACCAACCCTTGTTCTTTTGACCCAGCGCCTCCACGTTCACCCGTTCCGCCAGCGGTTTGCCCCAACTGCCGTTCACGCTCACCGCGCCCGCCTGTGCCATGACCCGATTCGGCTTTTGCTTGACGCCGACGATGCGATAAATGATCGGTTTCGAGGGTGTCTGCTCCAGCGTGCACAGCGCAAGACGTTTCTTTACCGTCTTGACGTCAAACGTCAGCCAGCCGTTCACCGGGTCGTAATAGCGAAACGTCGAATGTGCGTCAGGATATACATTCACCGTCAGCGCATCAAGCGAGGCGACCGTTCCGTGCCCCGTGTAATCGTTTCGCACTTCCATCGGGATGATCGCGCCGCGCCGGATAAAGATCGGCTCTTGACCCGGCGGCGTCGGGTAATAAATCACGCTGCCGCCCGGATACACCTCCGACTCGTTCCAATAATTGATCCATTCGCCCGGCGGAAATTTCACCCGCACCTGCCGCGTATAACTGGTCACATATTTGACGAAAATCTCGTCTCCCAGCTGCGCCGTGAACCGCGCGCTGTTCCAATTCCGCAGGATCGGCGTCTTGGTTTCCGACGCGTGCCGGTCGTAACTGTGCAGATACGGCGCCAGTTCGCGATGCAGTGTGCTGTAATAGCGATACGTCTGCATCAGTTCGGGCGGATAGACCGAGCTCCAGGGCTGCACCGTCTTGGGCACATTCTCCATCACCGGCTGCATCGCTCCCCAGTGCATGCGGCGGACATACGTTTCCGCGTCGGGATGCTGATTGCTGAAACCCGAAAACTCGTTATAGGGCAGCGGCATCAACGCCGCCGTCTCGAACACGCGTCGAATCCCCGTGATCATTCCCGAAAAATGCGTCGGCATATCATTCACATACGCCACGTGCGCGTTGTCCGCGAGCCACTGGTCGCCCGGCGTGTTGACGCCATAGCGTTTCATCACCACTTCGCCGTCGGGAATGTGCGTGCGCGTATAGTTCAACAGGTCGAGCGCATACGCTTCACCATATGCCACCTCACCGCCGATGTTGTCGGGACGCGTGCTGTCGGTATAAAACCCCGCGATCAAATCGCCCATCTTGGTCCGCACACGGTCCAACAGCGAATGATAATACGTGACCGCGTCGGGATTGTTATAGTCAATCCAGCTCCCGTGCCCCGTGAAATTGCTCGTCACAATCACGTTGCCCTGCGCGTCCTTGACAAAGTAATTATTGTCCAGCGCAACCTGATATTCGGGACAGTTCAACCCGATCAGCGGCACCGTCCAGAACAGCGCGCGAATGTTCCGCGCCCGCATCCGGTCTATCACGTTCTGGCTGTAGCGAAATTCGCCGTTCCCCGTGCATTTTTGCCAGTCCGGCGCATCAAAATGAAACACCGTCACCGGCAGGTCCCACGTCTCGATCGCGGTCAGGTTGTCGCGCAGCGCGTGTTCTTTTCCGTCCGCGCCCTGGATCGGTCCCAAAATCCACGCCGACGGCGGGTGCGTTTGCCATTCGGGTTCCGCCTCCACCACCGTCGGCGCGCTGTTCCACGCCAGTACGAGCAAAACCACCAGAGAGAGAGAGAGGATCAAGAGTCGCATGTGATGATTCGATTCCGTCGCTCGCGGGGTCCGCGCAAGCGCATTATTCATTTCTCACCAATAATCGTATCTTTGCCTTTGGAAAATATTCGACTTCAGTATAGTTGCGGTCCAGCCATTCATACAGCGGCGCGGTCCATTCGGGGCGGTTCTCGCGCGCCATCGAAACCAGTTTTGGCGGGTCCGCCGCGAGCGAATCCACCATCCCTTGCGCGCCGCCCGGTTCCGACACCAGCACGCCCAGCCCCGATTTACTGCCCAGGTGCAAAATCTTGGTCGCGTTCGTCCGACGCAGCTCGATCAACACCAGCGCGTTCCCGAACGCCAGGACCCGGTCATCCGGTCCCACATACTTGGCTGCCGCCTGTGTCACTTGCAGCTGGTCGAGAAACGATGTGGCGGTCACGCGATAGCCCCACGTGTCCAACAGATAAAAATACACAATCCCGCCCGCAATGATCGCCAGCAGCGCATAATACGCCGTCCGTTGACGCGTCCCGCCCGTTGTCGCGTCCCCCGCGCCTCCCGCGTCCGCCCCCCCTCGCGCCAACAGTCCCGCCGCCTTGCGCGCAAACACAGACGCGAGCCAGCCCGCAGACAACGCCAGCACGGGCAAAAAGGGAATCAGGTCGGGGCAATAATCAAAGTCAATCAGCGTAAAGGCGTAAAAACCCAGTCCGAACAGCAGCAGCGGCGTCGTCCGCAGATTGAACGGCGCCCGTTTCTGCCGCGCGCCGCTCACAATGTGCTGTCCCAATATGCCCAAAAAGCCCAGCACACCCAGCCCCACCAGATAATACTCGCTCGCCGAAAAACAATACAGCGTGCCGTCCTCGATAATTTCCGCAAAATTTTCGTCCATCGTCTGGAACAGCGGCACGCGCGCCTGATTGTTGTTAAAATGCGTGATGTTTGCGCCGATCGCCGCATTATACGCCGCGCCCACCGCATTGTTCACCATCAGGTATACCAGCAGCGCCAGCATCGGCGCGGCAAATCCCAGCGCCACGCGTCCCGCTTGCCCCAGTCCCACCCGAAAATTCGACGACGCGCCCTTGTGCGGCTCGGACCACGGCGCAACAAACGCCGCAAATCCGGCAATCGCCGCAATAATCAGCGCGGGCTGCCACGATAACGTCGCGAGCGATGCCGCAAGTCCCGCCCAACCCCAGCGGCTCTGCGCGATCCACACCAGCGCCAGCAAACTAAACAAGATCACAAACGCTTTCGGCTCGGGTCCCGCCACCGACCGCATCCCCCAAAAATTCCATCCCGCCATCAACAGCCCCGCCAGGATCCCGGCAGCGCGCGCCCGAAACAACACCGTCCCCGCCAGATACGTCACGCTCGCTGTCGCCATCACCACACTCAAACTCATCAGCCGCGTGCCCATAATGTCCGAAATCCCGATCACACGCGCGACCCAGATCGCCAGCGCGCTCGCAAAATCCGACAGCGGCGCCTTGATGATGGCAACGTCGCGATAGATCGGATGATTGTCCAGAATCTGCTGCGCGGCGTAAATGTGATACGTGGTATCGTGGGGGATCGGTTGACGCAGAATGTCGAATTGAAGCGCATATGCGCCCGCCGCCAGCGCAATCGCGATCATTGCAATCACGTCAAAATAGCGGGTCAAAAACGCGCGCAGGTCTTGCAGACGGGTGGATTCAGCGGGGCGAACGAGCGATTGAATTTCAGCAGTCACGGCACAACAGTTTCAACAACACACCTGTCATTTCGAACGATCTCGAGCGCAGTCGAGAGAGAGAAATCTCTCTTTGCAGGCAGAGATATCTCGCTCCGCTCGATATGACAGTTACGGCGTAACATGAGATATAATTTGAGCGGAGAAAAATGAGAGTCCGAGTATTGACGGCGTCCCTTTTGCTGCTCCTGGCGGCGTGTCAGGTCCCCTTTGCCAATGTGCAAACCCAAAACCCCGCGCATCTCACACACGGTCCCCTTGCCGGCGGCGTCACCGACACCTCCGCCAATCTCTGGGTCCGCACTAACGAGGGCGCGCGTGTGCAAATCGAATACAGCGCCGACGCCTCTCTGCAAAACGCGCAGACGAGCGCGCCGCAGACAACGAACGTAGAGAGCGATTTTACCACGATTGCACAAATATCCAACCTTGCGCCGCAGACCGAATATTTTTACAACGTCCGCATCAACGACGTCCCGCAGTTCACCGCCCCTTATCCCCGTTTCCAGACCTTTGCCTCGCGCGGCGACAAGACGCCCTTTCGCTTTCTTTTGCTCTCGGATTTTCGCACCGTCTCGCGCATCACCCAACAGGTGGACACCTTTCCCCATGCCGCCGCCGAACAGCCCGCGTTCGTCATCCTCGGCGGCGATTTCGACCACCGCAACCCCGAAACGCTCGACGCCAAACGCGAAATGTTCCGCGATCTCTATACTTCCGCCGGCGGCATGGAGGATTTTGTCAAGCAAATTCTCTCCAATTTTGCGCTCGTCCATTTTTGGGACGACCACGATTACGGCGACAACAACACGGACAAGACCTATCCGCACAAGACGCTCTCTTTGCAGGTGCTGCAGGAATATTTCCCGCTTTACCCTATCCCCGCGCAGGGCGATTGGCAGTCCTTTGCCTATGGCGACGCCGATTTTTTTGTCCTCGATGCGCGCAGCCAGCGTGACCCGCCCAAATCTCCCAACGGTCCCGAAAAATCCATGCTGGACGGCGACGACCTCGGCGCGGACGGTCAACTGGCGTGGCTTTTTGACGGTCTGAAAAACTCGACGGCGACGTGGAAATTTATCGTCTCGCCGGTCATTTTCAACCCGACCACAAAAAAGCGAGACGGGTGGGGCGCATATCCCGACGAGCGCGCCAAAATCCTCGAATATATCCGCGCCAACGGCATCACTGGCGTCATCATCCTCTCGGGCGACCTGCACGCGGGCGCGATTGACGACGGCACAAACTCGGGTCTCCCCGAACTCGTCGTCCCCACCGCCAACGACGGATTCGACAAACGCTGTCTCACGGAACCGACCGGCGATGTCGGCGTCTGGAGCGTCGGCAACTATGGCGACGCAAGCGGCGCGCCCTGCAACGGCTATGCGGTTGTGACGGTCGAGGATGCGCGGGTGGTGTTGGAGGTCAAGGACTCACAAGGCGCAACAAAACTGGAATACACCGTCGAATGACATCATGCTCACTTTGACCTTTGCCGGAGATGAAGCCGGCGATCTCGGTTTTTCTTTTGACAAAAGCATTCGACCTTTTGCAGACCCGCATCCGCCGCGTCTACGAATTTGAGGGGTAAAAGAAACCCGCCCCGCTAGCCCAATCCTCCATCAACTACAGGGGGGGGCAGGCTGCCACAGTCGGCAACTTTTCGCGAGGCGGGAGAAAGCGGTTTCGCTTTTTGCCCTCTTAGCCTGTATTCAAGGGTTGACTGAATCTTAACAATTTCATGAAAGCATCAACGTTATTTGGGGCGGAGCGAAGCGTAGCCGTTCTATGACATCCGCTTGCATGGGTGTCAGTTCTGGAAATGTC
>JADZCJ010000127.1 GCA_020851635.1 Anaerolineae bacterium | reverse complement strand
TGATTCGCTGTGTCGCTCTAAACAAGATGACGCACGCCGGGATGCCACAGAGTTACAAAGTCGCCTGAGCCAATCCCCCACCAAGGGATTGCTGTGCGTCTGATTTTTGATTCATGCACCAACGCCGACAAAAACCATAGACCTTGGTCCCCAGCGTGGTGACATGACGCGCATCCGTAGCGCCGACGATCATGTCGGGCAGCACAAATGCCTCGGGGTCATGCAATTTGAGATGCCGCACCATTGTGGCATAGAGCGGGGACTGGGGGTCCGATTCGATGCCAACAGTCGTCGGCTTATGAAATTCGATCTCGTACTCGGAACCCAGAACCGTTCTCAATTCTTGAAGAAAAGATTCGGCTGTCACACCGGGCACCAATCGCGCATCCACCTGCGCCTCGGCAACGGACGGAATAACGTTGATTTTGGAACCGGCAGCCAGTTTGGTCGGGGTCACGGTGTTGTGGAGCATCGCATACAACCTGCCTCGCATCCCCTCGTCCAACTCGAGTTGTTCGAGCGCGCGGGCAGCGTTCTTGTTGTCCACCAGACCGCGCAGCGCCGCGCCCGCCGAACCGCCCACCGCGTTGCCCAGCCCCTGGGTATAACGGCGGACCGTCTGCGTGACGTGCATGGGGAACGACGCGCCGCCCAACTTGTCCAGCCCGCGCGCGAGCTTCAAGACGGCATTCTCGGACTGGGGCACAGCTGCATGACCGGGTTTGCCCCGCGCGCGCAGGGTAAAGCGCGCCGTGCCTTTTTCGCCTGTTTGTATGCCATAGATCCGTTTTCCCAGGATAGTCGTGCCGAACCCGCCACCCTCGTTGATCGCATACTCGGCGCGGATCAGGTCCGGATGCTGTTCGACCATCCATTTTGCGCCATAATGTCCGCCCGCCTCCTCGTCGGCATTCGCCATGAAAATCACATCACGCGCGAGCGGCACCTGGTTGCGCTTGAGCCACAACAAGACTGCAAGCTCCATCGCTGCCAGTTCTTTGGTGTCCAGCGCGCCGCGCCCATAGATAAAGCCATCCTTGAGCTCGCCGCCAAACGGATCTTGTGCCCAGCGATCACGTTCGACCGGCACCACATCCAGATGCACCATCAGCAAGAGCGGCGCCGCGCGCCCGTCGCCGTAGAGCCGCGCCACCAGATTCCCGCGCGTGGGCGCCGATTCGAGGATTTGCGATTCAATGCCATTGCGCGCCAATACATCGGCAAGGTATTGACACGCAATAATTTCATTCCCCGGCGGATTGACCGTATTCAGGCAAATCAGATCGCGGAGATACCCCACCGTCTCATCACGCACATTGTCCCAATTCATCGCATTGTGTCCTGACGCGTCAACCACCGGTTGTTGACCCTCCCGTTTTCAGCTGCGGCTCTTGGCAATCTCGACTGCCATGCGTGCGCCTTGTTCCAACGAGGTAGCTGTCTGCATGTTTGCGCTTGCCAGGATTTGGCGACCCTCTTCGGCGTTGGTTCCGACAATGCGCGCCACCATCGGCACATCCGTCTTGACCTGACTTAGCGCCTCGACAATGCCGCGCGCCACTTCGTCACCGCGCGTAATTCCGCCAAAGATATTTAGCAGGATCGCTTTGACATTTGGGTCTGCCAAAATAATGCGCAGCGCAGCCGCCACCTTGTCCGACTTGGCGCCACCGCCGATATCCAAAAAGTTGGCGGGTTCGCCGCCGTAAAATTTGATCACGTCCATCGTCGCCATCGCCAACCCCGCCCCATTGACCATGCAGCCAATGTTGCCATCCAGCTTGACGAACGAGAGTCCCGCCATGCGCGCTTCACGCTCGGCATCGTTTTCTTCGTCCAGGTCACGAAGCGCCTCGAAATTCGGGTGCCGGTCGAGCGCGCTGTCGTCAATCACCAGTTTTCCATCCGCCGCCACAAGTGTATCCTGAGTGGAAATAAAGAGCGGATTGATTTCGACGAGCGACGCATCCGTTTCAACAAAGACGCGATAGAGCGCCAGCGCGATTTTGGCAAACTCGGGGACCAGTTTTTTGTCCAACCCAATGTCATAGCCCAGCGCGCGCGCCTGAAACGCCTGCAAACCAAGCACAGGGTCAATCGTCTGTCGTTTGATTTTTTCCGGAGTCTCGTGCGCCACCACTTCAATTTCCACGCCGCCGGCGGACGACGCCATCATGACGGGCGCATCCTGATTGCGGTCAACCACAATGCCCAAATAGATTTCTGCCTTGTTCGGCACCGCAGGGTCAATCAAGACTTTGCGGACGGGCAAGCCCTTGATCTCCATGCCCAGAATGTTTTTGGCATATTGTTCCGCTTCGTCAGGGGTCTTGGCGAGTTTGACGCCGCCCGCCTTGCCGCGCCCTCCAACCAGCACCTGCGCTTTGACCACGACCGGCGCGTTGAGCTGTTTGGCAATATCGCGCGCCGTTTCTGCATCATACGCGACGCGCCCTCTGGGCGTGGGAATGTTGTATCGCGCAAAAATCTCTTTGGATTGATGTTCGTGTAGTTTCAAGTGTCTCTCTCCATGTGGAATGCAATTTGGAATTATACATGACCTATACAGGCGGCACAAGGTTACGTTGAGCAATCTCTAGGGCTGGCACAAAGTCCGAAACGAGATGAAACAAAGTGACCTTCTTCGGTTATGCTTGTGGTTGTCACACCCAAACAGAACTGGAGGAAGGTCATGACAAAGTATAGCACACCGCGACTTG
>JADZCJ010000126.1 GCA_020851635.1 Anaerolineae bacterium | reverse complement strand
TGCTGCGCGGGATCGAGCGGACGGACGTGGAGCGGGGGATGGTGTTGGCGAAACCGGGGTCAATCAAGCCGCACACGGAATTTGATGCGGAAGTGTATGTGTTGAAAAAGGAAGAAGGGGGGCGGCATACGCCGTTTTTCAACGGATATCGGCCGCAGTTTTTCATTCGGACGTTGGATGTGACGGGAGACATTGCGCTGCCGGAAGGGGTGGAGATGGTGATGCCGGGAGACAACATCAAGATGCACGTGAAATTGATCGTGCCAGTGGCGTTGGAGAATGGCTCGCGGTTTGCGATTCGGGAAGGCGGCCGAACGGTGGGCGCCGGTGTGATTACCTTAGTGACTGTATAAGCTCCAATCCCTAGTCTCTAAACAGAGACTAGAGATTCGCCAAACGGCGGCTTGGAGACCAGAGATTCTGAAATGGCGCGGCAGAAAATTCGCATTCGACTCAAGGGTTACGATCATCGGGTGCTTGATCAATCGGTCAAGCAGATTGTGGAAACGGCGGAACGCACGGGCGCGGCGGTTATCGGACCCGTGCCGCTGCCGACCAAGATCGAAAAATTCACGGTGATTCGCGGCGCGTTCATTGACAAGGATTCGCGCGAACAGTTCGAGATTCGCACGCACAAACGTCTGATTGACGTGCTCGAACCGAGCAGCAAGACCATTGACACGCTCATGCGGTTGAATTTGCCCGCAGGCGTGGACATTGAAATCAAACTCTAGGTTTTCGAATTTCAATATTCGATTTTCGATTGCTCTTGTCGAAAGATTGAATCGAAAATCAAAGTTCAGTAATCGAAAATCACAACGCCTACTGTCGCCCGAACGATTCTGTTTGCGGTGATGAAGGGGAGATATTGAGATGGCAGAAGGATTATTGGGTCGGAAGCGCGGCATGACGCAAATCTTTTCCGACAAGGGGCAGATTGTTCCTGTCACGGTCCTGGAAGTAGGTCCGTGCTTTGTGACACAGATTCATACCCCGGACAAGTCGGGCTATACAGCGATTCAATTGGGTTTTGAAGAAACGCGCAGATTGAACAAGCCCGAGCGCGGTCATTTGAAAAATTTGCCTGCGCTCAAGCACTTGCGCGAAGTTCGCACGACACAAGTGGACAAGTACAAGGTCGGGCAAAAATTGAATGCCTCGATTTTTGCGGTTGGCGAAAGAGTGGATGTCGTCGGCACCAGCAAAGGCAAAGGCACCGCCGGTCCGGTCAAGAAGTATCATTTTCATGGCGGTCCGAAAACGCACGGTCAATCAGACCGCACGCGCCGCCCCGGTTCCAGCAGCGCAACCACTACGCCCGGTCGTGTGCTAAAAGGCACCCGGCGGGCGGGGCAGATGGGTAATGTGCGAGTCACCGCCTCGAATTTGGATGTCGTTCAGGTGGACCCGGAACGCAATTTGGTCACGGTGCGCGGCGCTGTTCCGGGCGCCAAGAACGGTCTGATATTTGTCCAAAAGGCGCGCAAGCAGCCGAAAGCGAAAAAATAGCAGATGGCAAATTGCGGATAGCGGATGGCAACAAGCACGCAGCCGGCGGTTATCCACCATTAGCCATCCGCCATCAGCGGAGTTTTTCGATGCAAGTTCCATTGTATAACCAACAGGGTCAAGAAATCAGCCAAATTGAATTGCGCGACGACATTTTTGGCATCAAGCCCAACGTTGCCGTGATGCACCAGGCGTATCTGCGCCAAATGGCAAATGCGCGGCAGGGCACACATGACTCCAAGACGCGGGGTCAGGTGCGCGGCGGCGGCAAAAAGCCGTGGAAACAAAAGGGCACCGGGCGCGCCCGTCAAGGGACGACCCGCGCGCCGCAGTGGAAGGGCGGCGGCGTGGTCTTTGGTCCACATCCGCGTTCGTATGAACAAAAGATGCCGCGCAAGATGCGTCATCTCGCTCTCAAATCTGCGCTGGCGGCTAAAGCGCAAGAGAATCAGATCAAAGTGATTGACGAAATCACGCTCGAGAGCGCCAAGACACGCGAGATGAAAGATATTTTGGAACGCCTGTCCGCGCGACCGTCTGTCTTGATTCTCATGCCCGAAGCGAACACGATCCTTGCGAAATCTGCCAGCAATCTGCCAAAGGTCAAGACGCTGCGTACCGGATATTTGAATGTCCGCGATTTGCTGAGTTACGAATATGTGTTGATGAGCAAGGCAGCTTTGAGCGCGGTCGAATCCTTTTTTGACAGCGTTCCGACCCGAGCCGTTTCGTCCGGGGGAGGCAAATAATCATGCACGTTTATGAAGTTTTGCGTCGTCCGCTCACGACGGAAAAGAGCAACTTTTTGCGCGACACCTATCGCAAATATGCGTTCGAGGTTGATGAGCGCGCCAACAAACAGCAAATCAAGGAAGCGGTCGAGACCGCATTTCCCAAGATTACGGTTTTGGATGTGCACGTAATGAAGATGCCGCGCAAAGCGCGCCGGTCAATGCGCCGCCGTAAAACACGCTTTACGTCCATTTGGAAAAAAGCGATCGTCACCATCCCGGCGAACCAGCGGATTGATTTGTTTGAAGGGGTCTAGAGAATGAATGATGCACAATGAACAATGAACAAGTTGAAATGATTGTCCATTGACCATTGTCCATTGACCATTGATTTTCCATGCCAATCAAAGCATACAAGCCAACATCGCCGGGGCGCCGCTGGCAAACCGTCTCGACGTTTGAAGAACTGACCAAGGGCAAAAAACCCGAAAAGTCGCTGCTGCGCCATAAAAAAAAGTGGGCAGGACGCAACAATCGCGGCGAACTGTCGGTGCGGCATCGCGGCGGCGGCACGTCGCCGAAATATCGCGTGATTGATTTTCGCCGTGACAAGGTTGGGATTCCTGCCAAAGTGGCTTCGATCGAATACGATCCGAATCGCACTGCGCGCATCGCCTTGCTGCACTATGTGGACGGGGAAAAGCGCTATATTCTGGCGCCGCTCGGTCTCGTCGTGGGTGAAATGGTAATGTCGGGTCCGGATGCCGAAATCAAGGTGGGCAACACAATTCCGATCAAGAGCATTCCGCTTGGCACCGTGATCCACAATATTGAGCTTGCCAAAGGCAAGGGCGGGCAGATCGCGCGGAGCGCGGGCACGGGCGCGCAATTGCTGGCAAAAGAAGGCAAGTACGCGCAGGTCCGAATGCCCTCGGGCGAAGTCCGCTATATTTCGATGGAATGTTCCGCGACGATTGGGCAGATTGGGAATATTGACCAGAGCTCGATCAAGATCGGAAAAGCCGGACGGGCGCGGCATATGGGTCGGCGACCTGCGGTGCGCGGTGTGGCGATGAACCCACGCGATCATCCGCACGGTGGTGGCGAAGGCAAGACCGGCATTGGAATGCCCGGACCCAAGACGCCGTGGGGCAAACCGGCGCTCGGTTATCGCACACGCAAGAATTCTCGCACGGACAAGTATATTGTGCGCCGCCGCGGAAAAAAGTGAGTTAATTCATGAGCCGTTCACTTAAAAAAGGACCTTTTGTCGAACCCAAGCTGCTCAAACGTATCGAGCTGATGAACCGTAACAACGAAAAGCGCGTGGTGAAAACATGGTCGCGCGCCTCGGTGATCTTTCCGCAAATGGTTGGGCACACGATTGCGATCCACGATGGTCGTCGTCACGTGCCGATCTATATCACGGAAAATATGGTTGGGCATCGTCTCGGCGAATTTGCGCCCACGCGTCATTTCCGCGGACATTCGTCCAAGGAAAAGGCGACGGAAGTAAAGAGCTAGAGGTACCCAAATGGCAGATTTTGAAGTTAAGGCGGTAGAAAAATATCTCCGCATGTCGCCGCGCAAAGTTCGTCTCGTGCTGGACATGGTGCGCGGTAAACAGGTGGACCAGGCAATCGGCGTTTTGAAAATGACCTCGAAAGGGTCCGCTGTTGCCGTTTCGAAAGCGATCAATTCTGCGGCTGCGAATGCCGAGAATAACTTTGGGTTGTCCCGCGGCGATCTCTATATCTCGACTGCCGTTGCCGACAAAGCCCCGTCACGCAAATGGCGCAAGATTGGTTCGCGGTCGCGCGTCAAGCCGATCGAGCATCGTTACACCCACATCACGGTGGGAGTGAGCGAAAAGGAGAGCGAATAAGTGGGACGCAAAGTTCATCCTTTTGGTTTTCGCCTCGGCGTAATCAAAGACAGTCGCTCGCGCTGGTACGCGGCCGACAAAAAGACGTATCATCAACTGCTGCTCGAAGACCGCGAAATACGCGCGTTGATTGCGGGCAAAGTGGCGAGCGCAGGCATCGCCGATGTGGAAATCGAACGCTTTCCCGGGAACGTTACTGTGAATGTATATACGGCGAAACCGGGGCTGGTGATCGGGCGCAAGGGCGCCACGGTGTCGGAACTGCGTAAAAAACTGGACGAGCTGACCAAGAAAAAGACAAAGCTCGAAGTGCTGGAAGTGCAGAAACCCGAGACGAACGCGCAGTTGATTGCCGACAGCATTGCGCAACAAGTCGAAAAACGCATTTCGCACAAGCGCGCCATGAAGCAAGCCGTCCAGCGCGCCATGCGCGCGGGAGCCAAGGGTGTCAAAGTAGAAATGGCGGGCCGTCTGGCGGGTTCTGAAATGAAACGTCGCGAAACCGTCAAGGATGGACGCGTGCCGCTCGGGACTCTGCGGGCGGATATTGACTATGCGCGGCGTGAAGCGACGACGACATACGGCAAAATTGGAATCAAGGTCTGGATCTATAACGGCGAAATCCTGCCGGAAGACCGCAAACGCAAACTGGAAGAGCGCATCGCGCGTGTTGTCGAAGCGAGTTCGTCGCAGGAGCGCGGGGAACGCGAACGGGAACGCTAATTGGGAGCCAATGGCGGATAGCCGATAGCGGATTGCCAAGCCGGGAGTGGAGTGGAACGGTCTGCTATATGTCATCTGCGAGTATTTTCTATGTTGATGCCAAAACGAACCAAACACCGCAAACAGCATCGCGGGCGCATGAAGGGCAAAGAGTTGCGCGGCGTTGAAGTGTCGTTCGGTGAATTTGGATTACAAGCGCTGGAACCCGCGTGGATTACCAGTCGTCAAATTGAAGCCGCGCGGCGAGCGATTGTGCGCTTTGTGAAACGCGGCGGCAAAATCTGGATTCGCATTTTCCCGGACCACGTCGTCACGATCAAGGGCGCGGAAACGCGTATGGGTGGCGGCAAGGGCGCGCCGGATCATTGGGTTGCCGTCGTCAAACCGGGGCGCGTGTTGATGGAAATCGGCGGGATCAAAGAAGACGTGGCAGAAGAAGCCATGCGTCTGGCGTCGCACAAATTTCCGATCAAGACGCAATTTGTCCGCAGGCACGAGGTGGGACAATGAAAACGAATGTGGGCGAATTGCGCGAAATGAACGATGCCGAATTGCAGAAACAGCTGGACGATTTGTATCAGGAACAATTTAACCTGCGTTTCCAGGACGCGTCGGGTCAGGTCCAGAATCAAAATCGTTTCAAACAAGTACGACGTCAAATCGCGCGGATCAAAACGCTGCAGCGGGAACGCGAGCTCGCGGGCGCGCGGGTCGTAAAGGGAGGCGCCAAGTGAGCGAGCGCAAATACAAAGGCAAAGTGATGGTCGGAAAGGTCGTTTCCGACAAGATGCAAAAAACGGTTGTGGTGGTCGTGGAAACCCGCCGTCGTCATCCGCTCTATGGCAAGTTTGTCACCGTTCGCCGTCGTTTCAAGGCACATAATCAAGACCCGCAAGCCAAAGCCGGGGATACGGTGAGAATTGTGGAATCGCGTCCGCTTTCGCGCGAGAAACGCTGGCGTGTGGCGGAAATCGTTCGCGTCGGCGAAGTGGTGGAAATGGTCCGCGAGGCGGAACTCGAATCCTTGCTCGAAAAGGAACGGACCGAAAAGCAAGCGCGCAAAGAAGAGGAACGCAAGCGCGCGGCGGAACGCCTCGCCCGTCTCGGCGGCTTTGAATCGGTGGATGAGATGGAGGGCGGGGACGAGACCGAGAGCGAATTTGCGCAAGAGTATGCCGGCGATGAGCAAGAGGAGGAGGAAGAGGAGGATCAGGAATGATTCAAGAAACTACCCGCCTCAAGGTCGCCGACAACACGGGCGCGCGCACGATCATGTGCATCCGTGTGATGGGCGGCTCGAACCGCAAATATGCCGCCGTCGGCGATATTATTATGGCGTCGGTCAAGACTGCGACACCTAACGGCGCTATCAAAAAAGGCGAAGTCGTCCGCGCGGTGGTGGTCCGCACTGCCAAAGAGTATGGACGCAGTGACGGCTCGCATATCAAGTTTGACGAAAACGCCGCGGTCATATTGGAAAAAGAGACAACCAACCCGCGCGGCACGCGCATTTTCGGTCCGGTCGGACGTGAATTGCGTGAAAAGGGATTTATGAAGATTGTGTCGTTGTCGCCGGAAGTGCTCTAGCGGCGTATGGCGAATGGTGAATGGCTCGAGCCGTTTGAATTGCCATCTGCCAGCTGCTATCAGCTAATCATGAACAAGATTAAAAAAGACGATACTGTCAAAGTGTTGAGCGGAGAGGACAAGGGCAAAACGGGCGTTGTGCAGTATGTGTATCCGAAAAAAGAGCGCGTTGTCGTCGCCGGAATCAACATGATGAAAAAAGCCCAGCGTCGCGCGCCCGGTCAGGTCCGAACCCAAACCGGGATTATCGAGCGCGAGGGACCGATGCATTGGTCCAAGGTGGCGCTGATTTGTCCGAACTGCGGGAAACAAACACGCGTGGGGTTCGAAGTGACCCCCGAAGGCCTAAAATATCGCGTGTGCCGGAAATGCGGCAACTCTATTGACAAGTGAGATCGAAAGTCAAAAGTTAAAAGCAAAAAGCAAAAATCAGATATTTGAAACACGCTTGATTTTGGCTTTCAGCTTTTGACTTTTAGCTTGATTCCGAACATGGCTGACGAAAAGCAAGGCAAGCAATCGAAACCCAAAGGCGAAAAAGGCGCGCCCGGCAAGCAGGCGGCGCCCAAGGGTGAGGGCGCGCCCAAGGAAAAAGCGCCGCGTGCGCCGCGTGTCCCTCCGCGTCTGTTGGAACGCTATCGGCAAGAGATTACGCCGACCCTGGTCAAAGAGTTTGAATACTCGAACCCGATGCAGGTCCCGCATGTATCCAAGATTGTGGTCAATATTGGTCTCGGCGAGGCGTTGAGCAATGCCAAAGCATTGGATGCTGCCGTCAAAGACCTGACAATCATCACGGGGCAGAAACCGCTGGTGCGCAAGGCAAAGAAATCAATTGCCACGTTCAAGCTGCGCGAAGGCAACGCGATTGGCGTCAAGGTGACGCTGCGCGGCGACCGCATGTATTGGTTCCTGGACCGCTTGATGAATGCGGCGCTCCCGCGGGTGCGTGATTTTCGCGGTGTGCCGCGAGACGCCTTTGACGGGCGCGGCAATTACACGCTCGGTCTGCGCGAGCAGTTGATTTTTCCGGAAATTGATTACGATCAAATTGACAAATTGCGCGGGATGGAAATCACGATTGTGACTTCCGCCAGAAACGACGAGGAAGCCCGCCGCCTGCTGCAATTGATGGGTATGCCGTTCCGACAAAAGTGAGGAAGTAGTGGCAAAGAAATCAATGATCAATCGCGAGCTGCATCGCAAATACCCGAACCGCGTTCGCAACCGCTGCAAATTGTGCGGCCGCCCGCGCGGCTATATTCGACGGTTTCAGCTGTGCCGGATATGTTTCCGCAAAGAAGCGCTTGAAGGGCGACTGCCCGGCGTGACCAAATCGAGTTGGTAGAAGGTTGATGATCTGCGGCAAAACCGCAAATCCTTGCTCCGATTACTGAATGGATATTTCGAGTGGCGTAACGCCACGGTCACTGGTTTGGCGGTGACCCGACAGCTTATGCGCTGCTCCCAGGAGTTCGACTGATGAATGATCCGATTGCTGACATGCTCGCGCGAATGCACAATGCGGCGATGGTACGTCATCCGCAGGTAGTGATGCCCGCCTCCAAGATGCGCGTGGCAATCGCAAAGATTTTAAAAGATGAAGGTTTCGTGGACAAGCTCGAAGTGACGCGTGACCGTCCGCAGGCGCAATTGAAATTGTGGCTGCGTTATGACACGGCAAAAAAACCGGTACTTTCGGGGGCGCGGCGCGTGTCGAAACCGGGTCGTCGTATTTATGCCAGCAAGCGCGATATTCCGTGGGTACGCAACGGAATGGGCGTGGCGATCGTTTCGACGACCAAAGGTGTCATGAGCGGGGCGCGCGCGAAAAAAGAGGGCTTGGGCGGCGAAATCTTGTGCGAGGTGTGGTGAGATGTCACGTATTGGAAAAATGCCGGTGGGTTTGCCTAAAGGGGTCGCGGTTTCCATTGACGGCACGACGGTCAAGGTAAAGGGACCCAAGGGCGAACTCGCTCGAACCTTTCACGAAGATATGACCATCAAGCAGGCGGACGGCAAGATTACGGTTTCGATTCCGGATGACCCGGCATATGAAGCGATGCATGGTCTGACACGCGCGTTGATCAATAACATGGTCAAAGGTGTCACAGAGGGGTTTACCAAGACTCTGGAAATCGAAGGGGTTGGGTATCGCGGCGAACTCCAAGGCAAGAATCTGGTGTTGGCGCTCGGATATTCGCACCCGGTCCCGGTGCAAGCTCCGGAGGGGATTACCTTTCAGGTGGACAAGTCGCAGCGCATCATTACGGTTGAGGGGGCGAACAAGGAAACCGTCGGGCAGGTTGCGGCAAACATTCGTTCTTTGCGCCCGCCCGAACCGTACAAGGGCAAGGGCATTCGTTATCAGGGCGAGCGGGTCCGCCGCAAAGCCGGTAAAGCGGGCAAGGCGGGAGGCAAGTAAATGGCTGGCAACAAGAACAAATCCGCGCTTTTGCGTCAACGCCGCCACTGGCGGGCGCGTGAGCGGCATAATCTCAAGGGCAGCGCCGAGCGCCCGCGTTTGAATGTCTTTCGCAGTTCTAAACATATTTTTGCTCAGGTGATTGATGACGGCAAGGGGCACACCCTGGCGGCGGCATCCACGTTGGATACTGACATTCGCAAGCAAGCCAAAGAACTGACCAAAGTGGAAGAAGCCAAGCGCGTGGGCAAGCTGATCGCAGAACGCGCGCAGGCGGCAGGGATCAAGCAGGTTGTTTTTGACCGTGGCGGGTTTCGTTATCATGGGCGCGTCAAAGCGTTGGCGGATGCCTCGCGCGAAGCGGGACTTGAATTCTGAGATTAGCAGTGTTGTGTGTTAGATGCCGTTCGATATCTAGCTCGCAACCATCTAGAACATGCAGCAACGAAATAATAGATCAGGCGGCGGACCCGGTGGTCCGGGCGGACGGGGCGGCGGTGGTGGACGTGGCGGTCGCCGCGATGACCGGGCGCGCGAGCAAAAACAGGAACCGGAAGGTCCAACGTATGATGAGCGCGTGGTAGACATTGGGCGCACTGCCAAAGTCGTCAAGGGCGGTCGCAAGTTTGGATTCCGCGCTGTGGTGGTTGTGGGGGACAACAAGGGCACGGTTGGCGTAGGCGTGGGCAAGGCGCGCGAAGTCCCCGATGCGGTGCGCAAGGGCACGGAAAAAGCGCGCAAAGCGATGCGCCAGTATTTGATTGCAGGCAATTCGATCCCACATCCGGTCACGGCGAAATTTGGCGCGTCGCAGGTGATGCTCAAACCGGCAACTCCCGGCACGGGCGTGATTGCGGGCGGCGGCGTGCGCGCGGTCCTGGAGTGCGTGGGCGTGAGTGATGTATTGACCAAATCGCTCGGCAGCTCCAACAAACTGAATGTGGTACGCGCCACAGTGCTGGCGCTGAGCCAGATGCAAAGCGTCGAAATGGAAGCAAAACGACGCGGCAAGAACGCCGGCGATATGCTGCCACCGTGGAGAAAGACAAATGGCAACGCAAACTAAGACGGTCCGCGTGACCTATCGCAAGAGCGCGATTGGCTATAAAAAAGACCAAAAAGCCACGATCGCGGCATTGGGATTCAAGCGATTGGGAGAAACGCGTGAACTTGCCGACACGCCCGCGATTCGTGGGATGATTCGCAAGGTCGCTCACCTGGTTGTAGTTGAGGAAAACTGATTCGCTCGAGCAGGTTGGCGAAGAGAGCTCTTTTGTGACCGGAATTTGATTTCACTCTCTAGCCCTGCCAGTACATCAGCTATGATGCACATTTGAGCGGATTTTGGGAATTATGAAACTTTCAGATTTGCGTCCCGCGGTGGGCGCCAAAAAGGTCAAGACCCGCAAGGGACGCGGTATCGCTGCGGGCAAGGGCAAGACTGCCGGACGCGGCACCAAAGGGCAAAAGGCACGCGCAGGTGGCGCCAAAGGTCCATATTTCGAAGGCGGTCAGCTGCCTCTGGTGCGGCGTTTGCCGCACATTCGCGGTTTCAAGAATATTTATCGCATTCCGTTCGCGGTTGTGAACGTCGAGACGCTGGAAACCAAGTTTGATGCCAACGC
The DNA here is from genome assembly GCA_020851635.1 of Anaerolineae bacterium. GTDB lineage: Bacteria > Chloroflexota > Anaerolineae > UBA4142 > SHND01 > SHND01. Next base: position 16,453 of record JADZCJ010000126.1, on the reverse strand, counting down.
CCATGTGACTCCCGATGTCTTGCTGGCACAGGGTATTATCAAAGACGCACAACGCGTCAAGGTGTTGGGTCGCGGTGACATCACCAAAGCGCTGCAAGTGAGCGCACACTCATTCTCGACGAGTGCGCGGGAAAAGATCTCTGCCGCCGGCGGTCAAGTGACAGAATTGGCGTGGACCCGCCCGCCGCGCAAGGTACGCTAAATTTCTTGATGCTTCTCTCAAGCGGGACAGACGGCGAACAAGGTTCGCAATAAAATCTGTCCCCCACCAAGAGTAAAGAGAATCAAACTCTGATGCTGGACGCTCTCAGAAATGCAATGCGGCTGCCCGATTTGCGGCGGAAAATCCTTTTCACGCTGCTGATTCTGGTCATTTATCGCGTTGCCGCACATATTCCCGTGCCGGGTGTTGATTTGGCGGCGCTTGCCATTGTCTTTTCCCCGGAAAACGCCTCGGCAACGACGGGTCTCTTGAATGTAATGAATATCTTTTCGGGTGGCGCGCTCGCCAATTTTTCGATTGTGGCGATGGGCGTGTATCCGTATATCACTGCTTCCATCATCATGCAGCTGTTGACGCCGATTATTCCGCAATTGGCTGCGTTGCAAAAAGAGGGTGACCAGGGGCGGCGTCGCATCAATCAATACACCCACTGGCTGACCATTCCGCTTGCGTTTTTGCAAGGCGTCGGTCAAGCTTCGATTATGGCAAACACATCGCCGCCTGTTTTGCCAGGGTTCAATGCACTCAATTTGCTCAACCCGACATCGCCGCAATTCATCACGAGCTGGGCGATCATGGCAACGCTTGTCGCCGGGACGATGTTTGCCCTGTGGCTGGGCGAATTGATTTCGGAACAGGGCATCGGCAGCGGGGTTTCGATCATTATTTTTGGCGGCATCGTCGCGGACATTCCGCGCCGCATCATTAACCTGGCGCAGACCGATATTCCGGCGCTCATTTTATTCTTGGTGATTACCGGCATCACGATTGTCGGGATCGTGTATCTGCAGGAGGGGCAGCGGCGTGTGCCGGTGCAGTACGGTAAACGGGTGCGAGGAATGAAGGTCTATGGCGGTGGCAGCACTTATATTCCACTGCGCGTAAACTCGGCGGGCATGATTCCGTTGATCTTTGCAGTCTCGATCCTGATCTTTCCCGCCTTGATTGCGTCGTTCTTTCAGAATTCGAATGTCGAGTGGCTGCGGAACTTTGCCGTCACCATCGTGAATCTGTTTGATACGCGCAGCTGGCTTTATGCCGTGACCTACTTTTTGCTGGTCATTGCGTTCACATTTTTCTATACGTATATTATCTTTCAGCAGCAAAATCTCTCGGAAACATTGCAGAATCAAGGCGGCTTTATTCCCGGGATTCGCCCTGGACCTCAAACCACGAAATATCTCAATGGGGTGGTGATGCGCATTACGATCATCGGCGCGCTGGGATTGGGCATTATTGCGATCCTGCCGTTCCTGCTTGCGGTCATTACCCCGGCGGCGCAACAATCGGGTGATTTGATTATTTCGAGCACGGGTCTGTTGATTGTGGTGGGTGTTGTACTGGATACGATGAAGCAGCTCGAGGCGCAGCTGATGATGCGACATTACGAGGGCTTTATCAAATAGCGGTTCCGCGCATCATTTCGAGTCGTCTGCCCTGACGCGACGCTCCGGGGTAAATCAGTAAGATTTGGCGATTGCTCGCTCGAAATGAGAGGAGAAAAAATCGTGAACTCGTCACGGTTAGGCGAGAAGCGAAGAGGTTGTGGCAAGATGGATGCAGCGGCGCGCAAGTGGTTGTTCAGGTTGCCTCAATGACGATGGCTAATCGAACCCGTTCGTTTAACAATCGAGTTTGTGAAGCGCCCTACTTGATCTTTTTGGGACCTCCCGGTTCGGGCAAGGGGACGCAGGCGGAGAAACTGCACAAGAATTTCCGGCTGGTCCAACTCTCGACGGGAAACTTGTTTCGTGAGCATATCAGCAAGGGCACCGAGCTGGGTCTCAGGGTCAAGGACATTCTGGCAAAGGGCGAATTGGTCCCGGATGACTTGACCGTCGCGATGGTGATGGACCGCCTTGCGAAACCGGATACCATTATGGGTGTGGTGTTTGATGGTTTTCCGCGAACGCGGGATCAGGCGCTGGCTCTGCAATACAAACTGGAAGAAAAGGGCAAGTGCATTACTGCGGTGATCCAGTTCAGGATTTCGGACGAGCAAATTGTCGAGCGCCTGAGCTCGCGGCGGATGTGCCCAAAAGATAACAGCACATACAATCTCAAGAGCAGTCCGCCCAAGAATGACGAAAAGTGCGACCTCTGCGGAGCGCCGTTGATCATTCGGGAGGATGACCAGCCCGAGGTAGTGCGTCACCGCCTGGCGATTTATCGCCAGCAGACCGAACCGTTGATCGAATTTTATCGCGAGCAAGATATGCTGGTCGAAGTGGATGCGTCGCGCGGGATTGAAGAGATAACGGAACAGATGGATGAGTGGATGCCGATGTTCATCTATAACGCAAATTGAAAAGCCGAGAGCGATCCAGGACAAGACGATGTTAAAAAAGCAAGACCAACCGCGACCCGTCGAGATTAAGTCACGCAAAGAACAGGATTTGATGCGCGCGGCGGGCAAGATTGTGGCGGAAATCCTGAGCGATTTGCAGGAGCGCGCGCGTCCGGGAGTAAACACGCTGGAATTGGATACGCGGGCGCGACAGATTCTGTCCAAATATGGCGCGACCTCGCCCTTTCTCGGCTATCCAAACGCTCATCCGCGCGGACCGAAATTTCCGGCATCAATTTGCGCGTCGGTGAATGAGGAAATCGTGCACGGCATTCCGCGCAAGAAACGTGTTTTGCGAGAGGGCGACCTCTTGAAAATTGATGTCGGCGCGGATTATGCGGGCTATATCGGCGATTCGGCATGGACGTTTGCGATAGGTAACGTGGGACCCAAAGCGCAGGATTTGATGCGGGTGACTGAAGAGTCTCTGCGAGTCGGGATTGAAAAAGCGGTCGCCGGCGGACGGCTGTGGGATATGATTGCGCCGATCCAGATGTGTGTCGAAACGCACGGGTTCAACGTGGTGCGGGAATATCAGGGACACGGCGTGGGGCGCGATATGCACGAAGAGCCCAGCATTCCAAACTTTTTGGATGACGAATTTGACAAGCGTCCCTCCAATATCCAGTTCAAGCCCGGCATGACGTTTGCGATCGAGCCGATGGTTGTGACGGGGACATGGGAAACGCGGGTTTTGGGCGACCAATGGACTGTGATTACCGCCGACCACGGTCTCGCCGCTCACTATGAGCACACGGTGCTGGTTACAGAGAACGGACCGGAGATCCTGACCGCGTGGAAATAGGGTGTCATTGGGAGAAAAACTCGGTTTTTGACCACTGTTTCATGTTGGGATGCGGCGTTTTGTTTCAAGCGAGTAGGAGTTTTCATTATGAAAGTCAAACCATCGGTAAAAAAGCGTTGTGAAAAGTGCAAAATTATTCGACGCAAGGGTATTGTGCGGATCGTCTGTCAGAATCCCAAGCACAACCAGCGGCAAGGTTAGTCAAGAGATTATAGACTAGAGCAAAGGGTCCCTGACAAGGCGCCAAGCTCTAGTCTCCAATCTCCAATTATTCACATGGCTCGTATCGCAGGAGTTGACCTGCCTCGACAAAAACGCGTGGACATTGCGCTGCGCTATATTTATGGGATTGGACCTTCGCGCAGCAACCAGATTCTGGCAAGCGCCCAGGTCGCGCCCGAAATTCGGGTCAAAGATTTGTCCGAAGCCGAAGTTTCGCGCATCCGCACGGTGATTGACCGCGAGTACAAGGTCGAAGGTGATTTGCGCCGTGAAGTCGCGCTCAACATCAAACGGTTGCAAGAAATTGGCTCGTATCGCGGTTTGCGGCATCGCCGCAATCTGCCCGTTCGCGGACAGCGCACGCGCACCAACGCCCGCACAAAACGCGGCACGAAAAAGACGGTTGCCGGACGCAAAAAGTCCAAGGCAAAGAAGTAGGAATCACATTGCAGGTCTCAAGTCGCAAATCGCCCATCTCATGGCGACCTTGCAACTTGAACCTGTAATATGTAACTGGGAACATGGCTGACGAGAAACAGGGAGCCCCACGTCGTCCGCAGCGCGGACGGCGCAAGGAAAAAAAGAATATTCCGCTCGGGATCGCCACGGTGAACGCGTCGTTCAACAACACGCTGATCACCATCGCTGACCCGCAGGGTAATGTACTGGCGCAGGGCAGCGCGGGCGCGAGCGGGTTTCGCGGGTCGCGCACGAGCACCCCGTTTGCCGCAGGCATTGCCGCGCAAAACGCGGCGCGCCAGGCAATGGAACAAGGCATGCGCGAGGTAGATGTCAAGATCACAGGTCCCGGACCCGGACGCGAATCTGCCGTGCGCGCGATGCAAAACGCGGGTTTGAAAGTGCGCTCGATCACGGATATTACGCCGATTCCGCACAACGGCTGCCGCCCGCCCAAAAGACGACGTGTCTAGCCGATGGTTGATGGCGAAGAGCGCGTCACGCCAGCCGTGACGATTCGCTTTTGCTATCCGCGATCTGCTATACGCTATCTGCTAGGAGAAGAATGGCTCGATACATCGGTCCCGTTTGCAAATTGTGTCGCCGCGAAGGCGAAAAATTATACTTGAAGGGCGAACGCTGCTTTACGCCCAAGTGCGCCATCGAAAAGCGCAACCAGCCGCCCGGACAGCATGGCGCATCCCGCACATTCCGCAAAAAAGTAAGCGATTATGGGATTCAGCTGCGCGAAAAGCAAAAAGCGCGCCGCATCTATGGCGTGCTCGAACGTCAATTTCGCCGCTATTATGCTGACGCGACCAGAGGGACGGGCGTGACCGGCGCGGTGCTGCTTCAGTATCTGGAGACGCGGCTTGACAATGTCGTGTACCGGTTGGGTTTTGCCTCCTCGCGCAAGGCCGCGCGCCAGCTGATTGATCACGGACATTTCACCGTGAATGGCAGAAAAGTGACGATTCCTTCCTATTTGGTGAAACCCGGCGACAAGGTCGCCGTGGTGGAAGGCAGTCGCAAGAATGCGTACTTTGCCGAATTGGACAAGGGGCTCAAGAGCGCCCGCACGCCGGGCTGGCTCACGGTGGACGCTCGCCAGTTGAGTGGCGCGGTTATGAGTTTGCCCACCCGCGAGCAGATTGATACGCCTGTCAAAGAACAACTCATCATCGAGTTTTACAGTCGGTAGAAACTATCTCAAAATGAAAAGCGAGACTGGTGCCGCGCTGAATCCGCCGCTTTTCAGAATCTGATTCGAGCGCCACAGCCATTCCGGGATAGTTAAGTGCGTGATGAGACAGGGCAAGAGAGGACTGGCTGCGACAGGCAGCGAGTCGCGCACAGCTCTTGATTCTCGTACCTCAGTGCTGTTTTTGGGAGGTAAAGTTGTTAGATATTTTTCCAAAAATCGAAGCCGAAGCTAGCAGCAAAAATTACGGCAAGTTCATCATCGGTCCGCTCGAAAGTGGTTATGGCGTGACTCTGGGGAATGCTCTGCGCCGTGTTTTGTTGTCGTCCCTCCCGGGCGCCGCAGTGACTTCGATCAAAGTTGAAGGTGTGCATCATGAATTCACACCGATTCCGAATGCCAAAGAAGATACGACGCAGCTGATTTTGAATGTCAAACAGCTGCGCATGAAAATGCACGGCGATGACGGTCCGCTGCGCCTTTCGCTGGAAGCGCGGGGGCGGGGCAACGTAACCGCCGCTGACATTCAGACGCCCGCGCAAATTGAAATCATCAACCCGGACCTGCATTTGTTGACGCTTGACAGCGAGGACGCTCAATTCACGATGGATTTGACCGTGAACAAGGGCAAGGGCTATCATCCCGCCGCCAGTGACGGCAAACTCGCCATTGACGAAATTCCGGTGGACGCGATTTTTACTCCTGTACGCAAAGCGAATTTCCGCGTCGAGCGCGCGCGCGTCCAACAGATGACAAATTTCGATTCACTGGTGATGGAAATTTGGACGGACGGTTCGATCACCCCGCGCGAGGCGCTGACCGAGTCGGCGCGCTTGTTGGTCAAGCTGCTGGGAATGGTTGCCGGATTTGCGGGTGAGGAGACCGTGGAAGCGGTTGCCGAGTCGGAAATTCCGAGCCGCATCTATGAAACGCCGATCGAAGAATTGGAGCTCTCGGTGCGCGCGTACAATTGTTTGAAACGCGCGAGCATTACGCGGGTCGGCGAAATTCTTGAAAAACTGAAAAAGGGCAAAGAGGAACTTTTGACAATCCGCAATTTCGGTCAAAAGTCATTGGATGAATTGATGGAGCGCCTCGAACAAAAAGGGTATCTCGACGCGATCCAGACACCGCCCGATAGCGCGCCTGCCGACAGCGCAGGCATGGACGGAGAATAAGCAATGCCGCATCAAATTAGCGGGCGTCACCTCGGTCGAAACAGCTCACAGCGCAAAGCGTTGTTCCGGGGCCTGGTGACCCAAGTGTTGCAACACGAACGCATCGAGACCACCGAAGCCAAAGCCAAAGCAGTGCGGGGTGATGTAGAAAAGATGATTACCCTCGCCAAGCGCGGTGATGTGCATTCGCGCCGCCTCGTGCTAAAAACAGTGAGCGACAAAAAGGTCGTAGAAAAGCTGTTTGACAAGATCGGGCCGCGCTATCAGGACAGGAACGGCGGGTACACGCGCATCATCAAGCTGGGACAGCGTCAAGGCGATGCCGCCGAGATGGTGCTGCTTGAACTGGTAGACCGAGAAATACCCGAGCCCAAAAAAGCAAAGAGTTGATCCTGCATTTACTCGCCGTCCTGGAATATGACGGCACCGATTTTCAGGGCTTTCAGATTCAAAAAAACGGGCGCAGTGTCCAGCAAGAATTGGAAACAGCCCTGTATGATTTTGGCAAGACGCGGATCAAGACGGTGGGGGGAGGGCGCACGGATGCGGGCGTTCATGCCCAGGGTCAAACTGCATCCTTTACTATCGAATGGGGGCGCGATCTCGAAACATTCAAACGCGCGCTCAACGCAAAATTACCAAACGATATCTATGTTCGCCGCCTCTTGGCGGTTGACGAAAATTTCTCGGCGCGCTATAGCGCCGTGAGCCGGGCATATCGCTATCGGGTGTGGAATCATCCGGAACGCGATGTGTTTCGGACACGCTATGCCTATTGGGTCCCCGAACCGCTGGATGTGGCGGGGATGCAGTCCGCCGCAAAATGGCTGGCCGGCGAAAAAGATTTTTCGGCATTCGGCAGTCCGCCCCAGGGTAATAATCCTGTGCGGGACGTATATGCTGCCGAGGTGAGTCGAGAGGGCGACGAGGTCTATTTTGACTTGAGGGCGAACGCTTTTTTGTATCGGATGGTCCGCCGCATGGTCGGCACATTGCTGCTCGTCGGGCGGGGCAAGCTGGCTCCCGCCGAAATGGAAAGTGTAGTTCAGCGCAAACGGCGTTCGGGTTTTTCGGCGCCGCCGCAAGGATTGACACTGATCGAGATCAAATACAAGATTTGATTCGGACGCGGTGAAAGTGGTTCACCGAACGCATGGAGAATCCAGGACGCATGAAAACGTATCACGCAAAACCGGAAGAAGTGAAACGCGAATGGTTACTCGTTGATGCCCAGGGCAAGACGCTGGGACGGCTTGCTTCGCAGATCGCGCGCCTTCTCACGGGCAAACACAAACGCATTTACTCGCCGGGAGTGGACACGGGCGATTTCGTCATTGTCGTCAACGCCGACAAATTTGTCGTGACCGGCAACAAGATGGACGAGAAATTTTATACGCGCCATTCGCAGTATCCCGGTGGTTTTCGCAAAACGATTTTGCGCGAGCAGTTGCGGGTTCATCCTGAAATTGTGATTCAAAAAGCAGTCTGGGGCATGCTGCCGCACAATCGGTTGGGGCGACAGCAGCTCAAAAAGTTGAAAATTTATACCACGGCAACGCACCCGCATGCGGCGCAGCAGCCCAAAGTGATGGAGGTCAAGGCGTAATTATGGCAACAACCGGAAAATATTACGAGGGCGTTGGTCGCCGCAAATCATCCACGGCACGCGTGCGCATTTATGCGGGGCAGGGCAGTTTTACGGTGAATGACCGCCCGATGGAAGAATATTTCCCGCGCCCTTTGTGGCTGCAAATGATGCGCGAGCCGATGCGCGCGACGCAAAATGAAGGTCGCTTTACGATCTCTGCCAAGGTCACGGGCGGAGGTCCTTCGGGGCAAGCGGGCGCGGTCCAATTGGGGCTGGCACGCGCGTTGGTCGCGGCGGACGAGTCGTTCAAAAAGGCGCTGCGAGCGTCGAATCTTTTGACGCGTGACCCGCGTGAAAAGGAACGCAAGAAACCGGGTCTGAAAAAGGCACGCAAAGCCAAGCAGTATACCAAGCGGTAGACTTTTCGTTAACAAGAATCCTCTGCAGAAACGCAGAGGATTTTTGGTTCTATGGATTACCAGAGAAACGGCACCGGACGTAACGTACGCGCTTGCAGTTTTTGTTTTTGAGAATCTGCTTTAGAATAGAGTCAGGGAATCTGGAGAAAACTGATTATGGCAACCGCGAAAAAACCAAAAAAGCCGACGACCGCCAAGCCGGGTTCGTCGTCTAAAAAGAATCTGAAACCTGCGACGCGCAAGACGGGTTCGACCTCCAAGACGGCTAAAAAGAGCACAAAACCCGCAGCAGAGAAACGGCAGAAACGCTCCAAAACGGTCGCGACGCGCAAAGTTGCAAGCGTCGGGGCAGCTCAAGCTGTCCATGCCGCCGCGGCAGAAGCAGAGCTGACGACCATCGCGCCAGCCACCGCAGTCGTATTGCCCGCGACGCCGCAGCAGGAAATCGAACAGATTCGAGAATCGGCAGAGCGTCTCGGCATCGAGTTGGATGAGGAGGAAGCGCTGCAATGGCTGACGCAGATGGCGGTGCAGGACAAGGATGAGATTACGGTAGATGCCAAGAATTTTGTCTATGGAGCAAAGGTTGCGATTCTGGATTTCTCGCCTCAGGACCTGACCTATTTTCGCCATGTCGGAAAAATAGTGGCGATTCTCGACCAACCCGGGCTAGTCGAGACGGCATTGGCGTTGAGCGGGAGCGCGGCGCAAAGCAAGATTCAGCGCAATCCCGGCGATGCGGACTTTTTTCAACGGGTGAATATCAAAGCGCCGACGCGTGCCGAAGCGGTCCAAGTCCTTGCGGACGCGATGCGCTCCAAGGCGTTGTCAATGCTGCGCGGGAACGATTACCAGTTTCTTTCGCTCAAATTTGGCACACACGCAGAGGATGCGGAGCGAAACAAGAAACCCATCAAAAAGGGTTCGCCAATGACTTGGACAGCCAAAGACCTGGAGGCAGGCGGGTTCGAGGTGGGATTGGCGGACGGGACCAAAAAGTTGGTGCGGTGGCAAGACGGCATGGTTAATCCCGGATGGACGAAACTGGACTGGATTGTGGCGGACACCCAGCGCGGGCAGTTGGCGAATGCGAGCAATTTGCTCGATGTGACGTGGGAAGAGCCGAATGGCGAGATTACGCCGCTGGATGGCTTTGTTGACCCGTATTTTCAAGAGATTTATCTGGACGCCGCCTCGGTGCCAATCTTTAGCAAGCTGGTGCGAGAGGTGGACGATAACGCGGTTGACAAATATGTGGCGGACCTCGAACACGAGGTATACAAGTATCTTGTCAAGACGCCCAACTATGGCAAGGTCGCCAAGCGGGCGTACAACATTTTTCGTTTGACAGACCGTTATGCCGAAGCGGCGTATATTCGCGAGATTTTTGACGAGCCGACGACGGTGTTGTACCGGGTGTGGTCACTGCTCGATACACTGAGCGGGGCACAAACTCCCGATTCGCAGTTGGACCGGGTCGCGCTGCTCAAGCAGTATGACTCGCTGATCGAGTCGGTGGTGATTGCCGCCGAAGGTGAAAAGGAAATCCGCATCGTGCGCGCGTTGATGCGGGCGCGAGACGAAGCGCTGGGGCTGCAGCCGGTGGTCGAATCGCTGGAGCAGCAATTTTCCCAATCGCGTGGAGATGTGATGGAGATCTTGAACGAGTATTTTCACGATCTGCTTTATGGGTTTCCGCCGATTGCGGAATTTTTGGAAGAGATTCGGCAGCGGCACTATGATTGACTGCTTGCCGCCGGGACGAGTTTTGCGAGAAATCCCGCGTCCTAAAACCGAGATTTCGCCGATGGGGTTCATCGGCCATTGCATTTGAAATGTCAAGCGCGAGTCCCAAGGATAGATTTCGAACAGTCGCGGATATTCACTCGCGGCTGTTTTTTGTGAACCGTCGTGATCAACAAGAATGCACGAAACGTATGGAACTTGGCATTCGGAATTTGGCTATTGCAGTGCTATGAAGACCTGCCATACACATACAAGATCGCGACGACGGTCGCGCCCCAGAGAATGATCGAGATAAGGAGGGGACGATCGTTGAGCAGCGCCTCTTCGGGACTGCCGCCTTCGTTCCTGATGTGGATGAGATAGAGGTAGCGAAAGATGCCATAAAGGACAAAGGGGATCGTCAGCATCATGGACCGGTTGTCGGGGAGGTTTTCTGCGGTAAACGTATAGAGGGAATAAGCAATGACCGTGCAGGCGAGCGTCACGGCAATCATCTGGTCGAGCAGCGCCGCGCTGTATTCTTCGAGAATCGCGCGATGTTCCCTGGCATTGTCTTCGAGGATGACCAGCTCGTTGCGGCGCTTGGCAAAACCGATAAAGAGCGAGAGCATTATCGTCAAGACATAGAGCCACGGAGAAATTGGAACCTGAATCACGACTGCGCCGGCGACGGTGCGTAGGACAAATCCGGCGGCGATGCAAAAAACGTCAATGATCACCACGTGCTTGAGATAGAACGAATAGGCGACCTGGAGCAGCAGATAAAAGAGGGTGACGACGGTAAAAGCATAGGGAAAGGGGAAAATGGGCTCGCCGCTGGGATACGGAAAAGTCTGAGAAAAGAGATCGAGCGCGACCGCGCCCACAAGCGTAATCGCAAGAATAACGACCGCGGCGATTTTGGCGATGCGTTCGGGCAGGGCGCCGGACGCGATGGGGCGAGTTTTTTTGCGCGGATGAGCGCGGTCCTTGTCAACGTCAACCAGGTCATTGACCAGATATACAAAGCCCGAGGCGAAACAAAAGACGACAAAGGCGCCGATGGTGAGCGCGAGAAACTCCCACATGGTGGGAGTGAAAGGACGCCAGTACTGACGCACGGTAAAGATGAGAGGCAAAAAGACAAACAGGTTTTTGGGCCACTGGCGGGGCCGCATTTCTTTGAGGATTAATCGCAGCACGTTTCAAAAATCCAATCCGAAACAAGATGTCACGCAAGCAGCTGCTTGAAGACGTCTCGATATCTTAACTCTTTATGTGCCCAAGTCAAACCCAAGCTGTTATAATTGCCAAGTGATCCAAGCATGAGCAAAAAGCGGCTGGATGTGTTGTTGGTGGAGCGCGGACTGGCAGAGACACGCGAGCGCGCGCAGGCGTTGATTTCGACGGGTGAGATCAGTATCTCGGGGCGTGTGATGGACAAACCAAGCACGCAGGTGGACGAGACCGTTGACATTACCCTTCGCGCGCCGCTGCCGTATGTGAGCCGCGGCGGTTACAAACTGGCGGGGGCGCTGGATGCGTTCGGGGTGAGTCCCGAGGGGCTGGTGTGTGCTGACATTGGCGCGTCTACGGGCGGCTTTACCGATGTGTTGTTGCAGCGCGGCGCGAGCAAAGTATATGCGATTGACGTGGGATATGGGCAGCTGGCGTGGAAACTGCGAACCGACCCGCGCGTGGTGGTGATGGACCGGGTGAATGCGCGCTATCTGGATCGTCTGCCGGAACCGATTGATTTGGTGGTGATTGATGTTTCGTTCATTTCGCTAGAGCATATATTGCGTGCCGCGCCAAGACTTGTAAAACCCGGGGCAGGCAAGATCGTTGCGCTCATCAAGCCGCAGTTTGAGTCGGGCAGGGACCAGGTAGGGCGCGGTGGGATTGTGCGCGACCCGCGAGTGCATGAGCAGGTCCGAGAGAAAATTGTACGGTTCAGTGAACAACTGGGACTGGAAGTGGGGGGCGTGATTGAATCTCCGATTGCGGGGACCGAAGGGAATGTCGAGTTTTTGATCTATTTGCAGAATATTCGTACAATTTCACCGAATGACTGACCGTGTGATTCATCTGGCAGAGGTCAAGCGCGCGCTCGCCGCCGCGCGAGGGGGACGACCCGCACAAGAGCGAATGAGTCCGCGCCCGCGTCCGGGGGACATTTTCCCGATGCCCGAGAACGCGGCGGGAAAACAAGCTGCCGTGTTGATTCTGCTATATGAAAAGGGAGGAGACCTCTATTTTTTTCTGACGCGGCGCTCGAATACGGTCGGCGTGCACCAAGGTCAAATCTCACTGCCCGGCGGCGGCAAAGAGACGGACGAGAGTCTACGAGAGACCGCGCTGCGCGAAGCGCAAGAAGAGTTGGATGTTGATCCCGCACAGGTGGAGATTATCGGCGCGCCACTCACCCCCTTGTATATTCCGGTGAGCGGCTTTTGGGTGACAGCGTTTGTCGGTTACTATACTTTGGGCGAGCCGGCGCATCATGCGTCCCAGTCCGAAGTGACAGAGGTGCTGCCCACGCGGCTGGGAGACCTGTTGGCAGAGGGTGTGGTCCAGGAAGAAGAGTGGGAGCTGCACGGCTATCGTGTGCGGGTGCCTTTTTTCAAACTGGGCGGTTATAAAGTGTGGGGAGCAACGGCAATGATCTTGGCGGAATTTGTTTCGCTTGTGGAGGCGCAGCGGGCAGGGGCGGGCGTATGAGATGCCCTCGAACGCCGGTATGCGTATTGATACTGTGAACTATCGTATTTTGGGCAGCACCGACCTGCGAGTGTCGGATTTGTGTTTGGGCACAATGACCTTTTGTTGGACAAGCACCGAGGCCGAGTCGTACCAAGTCATGGACGCGGCGATTGATGCGGGGATCAATTTTTTTGATACGGCGGATGTGTATTCGCGCTGGGCGGAAGGAAACCCCGGCGGAGTGGCGGAAGAAATCATCGGCAAATGGCTGAAAAAGGGCAAGGCGCCGCGCCACAAGTTAATTTTGGCGACCAAAGCGCGCGGGCGCATGTGGGACGGACCCGACGGTGAAGGTCTGTCACGAACGCATATTATGCGGGCAATCGAAGACTCGTTGAGACGCTTGCAGACGGACTATGTGGACCTGTATCAGAGCCACTCGTTCGACGCAAATGTGCCACAGGAAGAAACCCTGAGGGCATATTCGGACTTGGTCCGGGCGGGCAAGGTGCGGTTTATCGGCTGCTCGAACTATGATGCGCCGCAGCTGCGCGAGGCAATCGAGACGAGCGCCCAATTCGGGCTGGCACGCTACGAGACCCTTCAGCCGCATTATAATTTGATCTGGCGCGGCGAGTATGAAAAGGAATTACAAGCGTTGTGCGCGCATGAGAATATTGGGGTAATTCCGTACAGCCCCCTGCAGGGCGGATTCTTGACAGGAAAATTCAAGCGCGGACAACCGATGCCGGAAAAGGCGCGCGGGTCCAAGAACGACAAGATCAAGGCATGGATGGAGGATGAGCGCGCCCTGACCTTGTTGGACACGCTGGAAAAAATGAGCAAGGAACGCGGCGAGACAATGACAGAAACATCGCTCGCCTGGGTGCTCTCCAACCCGACGGTTTCGAGCGCGATTATCGGCGCCAACACGGTGGCGCAGCTGGAGGATTCGATTGCCGCTTCGGGGAAAACTCTGACGGAGGAACAGCTGGCGCGATTAAAGGGCGTGAGCAATTGGAGCTGAATGATTCGCAAAGCAGAATAGTGGACCCATGACGATACTTTTGTTGATACGACATGCTACGAACGATTTTATCAAAGAGGGGCGACTCGCGGGGCGGACACCCGGGGTGCATTTGAACGCCCAGGGGCAGCGCGAGGCGGATGAGATGGCGCACCGCACCGCGCACATTCCCCTGGAGGCGATTTATTCAAGCCCGCTCGAACGCGCGGTTGATACGGCGAATGCGCTGGCAAACTGTCACAAGCTGCCGATACAAATTGTGGAAGGGCTGCTGGAAGGGGATGCGGGCGAGTGGACCGGCAAGAAACTCTCGGAATTGAATACGACCGAGACCTGGAAAGCAATTCAAACGAAACCAATTGGTGTAAAATTGCCGGGCGGCGAGAGCATTGACCAGGTGCAAACGCGGATGGTCGCGGCGATTGAACAGATTCGGCTGGCGCATCCGGACGGCATCGTGGCGGTTGTCTCGCACGCGGACCCGATCAAGAGCGTTGTGGCGCATTATTTGAATTGGGACTTGAACCAGTTTCAGCGGATCGCCATCAACCCCGCCTCTGTTACCATTTTGGGTGTGGACGACAAGGGGACGGCGCTGCTGCGGAGCAATGACACGGGACCTCTGCCAAAATTCGAAAAACCGAGCAAGCAGGGAGCGGACGCACAACCCGAGGGCAGCCAGGACAAGGAAACTGAGCAAAAGGACGAGCGCAAAATGGCGGAAGCGAACATTGTGCATGATATGAATCCTGTCGATCGGATTACGGTGGGGGCGGTTGGCGAACCCGGGCAGCGAACGTTCTATCTACAGGGACGGCAGGGCAGTTTGTTGGTCAGCTTGGTGACAGAAAAGGAACAGATGAATTCGCTCGCGCAGGGCGTGACGGAATTGTTGACGCGCATGGGAGAGAAAGCGGACGCGCCGTCAGACGTGAGTAGTTATGAATTGGCGCTGGAAGAGCCACTGGAGCCATTGTTTCGCGTCGGTCAACTGGGGTTGGGCTATGACCAGAACAGCGAGTTGTTGGTTGTGGCGGCGTACGCATTCCCGGAGCAAGAAGACCAGGAAGAGCTGGATGTCGTGCGCTTTTGGGCGTCGCGCGATCAGGGACGCGCGCTTGCGCGACACATTACTCAGGTGGCGGCGGGCGGACGTCCCACCTGTGTGTTGTGCGGACGACCGATTGACCCGCGCGGGCATTTTTGCCCACGCCGCAACGGACATGCGACGTATGTGCAGATGGTGTGAGGGCGTTTGGTGTCAGGCGCTGAGGTAAAGACGTCAAGATAAAACATGACACCCAAGTGTAATAGTGGTTGAGATTTGCGAATGGATGCGAGTCAGGAAAGACGGTATCGAACGAGTGCGTTCAAGAGCCGCGCCGAACGAGAGCGCGAGTGCGAGCTGTTGACGCGGGGTGAGATTGCGATAGAGGGGATGGTGCCGTGGAGTTCGAATTATACGTATCTCGTGACCTTGAAATTGGATGAGCAGCTAGAGTACGGGATTTACAAGCCGCAGTGCGGGGAACGCCCGCTCTGGGATTTTGAGACGGGATCCTTGTGCAAGCGCGAAGTGGCGGCGTACGAGTTGAGCGCGTTTTTGAATTATCCCAATGTGCCGGTGACGATATTGCGTGACGATGCGCCGCAGGGGCTGGGTATGATCCAGCAGTTTATTGATCACAAGCGGCGCGAGAATTTCTTTAGTCTGCGCGACAAGTGTCCTGAAGAGATGCAAAAGATTGCGGTGTTTGATGCGTTGATCAACAATACCGACCGGAAGGGCGGACATGTATTGGCGGACGAGCAGGGAGTGATCTGGGCGATTGATCACGGAGTGACGTTCCATCAAGACCCGAAACTGCGGACGGTGATTTGGGATTATGTGGATGATCCGATTCCCGCGCCGCTGCTGCAAGCGCTCGAATCGCTGCGGGCGGAGTTAAAGGCGAATGGACCCATCCGCGCAACGCTGGAAAGGTTGCTGACGCGGGCGGAATTGAGGGCGTTGACCTCACGTTTGAACGAGCTGTTGCGGCAAAAAGTGTATCCATCGCCGCCGCCCGATTGGCCGCACATCCCGTGGCCGCCGGTATGACGCGTTATTTGACGCGGCGCATTAACTGCATATAATCTCTCGTTGCTTGGGGCTGCCGCTATCCGAACGTCCCTATCGTCTAGTGGACTAGGACGTGGCCCTTTCAAGGCCAAGACACGGGTTCGAATCCCGTTAGGGGCACACAAGCACAAGAGCGACAAGGGTAATTCTCCTTGTCGCTCTTTTTGTTCCCAATGCGACACGAAACAGTGTCACTCGCGTCTCAACTGTCATCTCTTTTATTTCGTTTGTCATCCTTGCGACGCACGTCGCGCACAGGGTGTTATCCGGCATCGGCTACAAACCCATCGAATGATTGTTCAAGGTTTAGGGCTGGCACAAAGTCAGCAGAGCGACCGAGTTAGCAAGGCGGTGGCTTGATTCAGATGCGCTTCGAAATGCCGCCGCGCGAGGGGAATATTCTGGTAGCCCAGCCAGCCTAACAAACTCAAGAC
>JADZCJ010000125.1 GCA_020851635.1 Anaerolineae bacterium | reverse complement strand
GCACTCGCCACTGCCTATACTGCGTTGAGTGAACTCAAACCCGTGCGGCTCATCGCATAACGCGTGGACACCGGTTCAACGAATAAATTCGTCGCTATAGCTCACCCTTGCGTAACGTGAGTTATAATTCAAGCATGGATCCCCTGTCAACGTATTTCCAGGAGCAGCACGCCCTCCTGGATGCGACGCCCACCGCGTCCCTTGCGGCGATTTTGGAAATTCTGGAGCAGGCGCGCGCCGAACGCCGCCGCATCTTTGTCTTTGGCAATGGCGGCAGCGCGTCCACCGCTTCGCATTTCGCCGCCGATCTGGGCAAAAATACCGTTCGGTCTCACATGCCGCGATTCCAGATCACCTGCCTGAACGACAGCATGGCGATTTTCTCGGCATACGCCAATGATGATGGCTACGAGTGCGTGTTCGCCGAACCCCTGCTCTCCCACTCGACCGCGGGTGACGTCGCGATCGCCATCAGCGCCAGCGGCAATTCGCCCAACATCCTCCGCGCCATCCGCGTCGCAAACGAGCACAAGCTGATTACCATCGGGTTGGCGGGCATGACCGGTGGAGCGCTCCGCGACCTTGCCCAGCACTGCATCGTGGTCCCCTCAAATTCCTACGAGCATATCGAGGACATCCACCTCATGCTCTGCCATACGTTGATATCTGCCATCAAACTACGCCACCCGGAACCCGGTTCCTGAGCCACCCCGGAGCCGACCGGTCCGGCAGAACTCAATTTTGAAAAAAAACCCGTACGCCACTTGACATCAGTCATAATCTCCCTATAATCGTCTTTGCACGGGACGGCAGTAGGAAAGTGTAGGGCACTGATCGCTGACGGGAAATGCAGCACAGTGTCTTTTTTTATACCTCCGCTATCCGCCGCGTGACACTTTAGAAAGGATGCTCCGCACAAGTGGCCAAACAACAAGGCACCGTCAAGTGGTTCAACAATAGCAAGGGCTATGGTTTCATTGCCCCTGACAGTGGCGAAAAAGACCTGTTCGTTCACTTTTCCGCGATTCAGGATGCGAACGGTGGTTATCGTTCGCTGAACGAGGGCGAAAAAGTCGAATTTGACGTCGAACAAGGTCAAAAAGGTCTGCAAGCGACGAACGTCGTACGCATCAACAGCGTTGCATAGTTCAAACGCGCACAGATTGCTGCAATCATAAGAGATTATCCGTAGGATGCTCGGTAGATTGAGCAAAAAGCCAAACAAGAAACATGCGAGTCGCAAGATTCGCATGTTTTCATTCCTACCCCCCTCAGCTGCGTTCCCTCAGAATGGCGTATCCTCAGACCACACCGGCCCCGTCGGCGTCCCCCCAACACGCCGCTTGCCCTGACTCGGACCTCCCGGCGCGCCCGACGAGTCACGCACCTTGTTGCCCGTCCCCTCGTCCATGTGATACAGTCCGAGTGTTTTTGCATCCGACACAAACGGAGCGATCGGCCGCACAAAACTGCCCTTGTACCGTATCCCCTTGGAAATGCGTATCTCGTCAATCCAGCCGCTGAACGACGGATAGGATTGCCCGGCGTCATGCTTTTCTGCGCCGATCACGAGAAAGGGGTCACTGGCGGGATATTGCGTCTCGCGCCCATCGCGATAGCTGATGTTCCCCGCAACGCCCCAGCCCGATCCATCACTCACTCCGTCCACAAACAGGCGCATCTCGCCTGATTTCTTGCGCGTTACTGCAAGGTGATGCCAATTTCCATCCGCCACGTCCGTCGCGCCGCAGACCGTCTGCCCTTCATCGCCGCGCGAAACACCAAAGGCGACGCGACCATCCGACAGCGCGATGCCAAAATCGCCAAAATCTCCCGGACCATACACGTCCCGATCAAACACAATGTTCCCGGTAATCCAACCGTCGTTTGCCTCACAAATGGCGACCCCCGTATTCTCGCCGGGATTCGCCTTTATCCACCATTCCAGCGTAAACGAACCTCGCACATCCACGGGTCGTGCCGGCGCATCCAGCTTGATTTTGACTCTGTCAATATCGTTCACTCCATTTCCAAAAAACCAAAGCGAAGACCCCGTGCCCTGGACTGTGCTTGCCGGAGCGCTCCCCAACATGACGAGCAACGCGATTGCGATCAAAATATTCCGCACTAGTTCCTCCGGGGTGTCAAGACGCAGTTGAACCACTCGGACGCGCGCGTCCAGTCAAACATCACATCCGCATCCAACTCGAACTCGCACGGCGCAAGCTCCGGCGCGGCGGTCGGAGTTGCCGCACGCGGGAGCGCGGGCAAAGCTGTCGGCGTCCGCGTCAACGGCGGCGCAGCCGCTACGAACGGCGGCTTTGCGTTTCCCAGCGCGAGCGCAACAGTCGGGACGCTGGTCGAGCCGATTGCATGCTCAATCGAGGTTTCCGGACCAATCGCACAACCCCACTTGTTGTCGCCAAAATAGACTGTCGAGCCGCCAATCCAGAACGGATATTTGCATGCTGCCCCCGACTGCGGGTGCGCGGTCGCAATATTGTCCTCCAGCGTGTTGCCTTTGGAAAAAGTAAACTCGAAACAGTTGTTTGGCGACGCGGCGCAGTAATTGCCCACAAAGCGATTGTTGTTCGAAGCCAGCCCGCGCTCTCCGCTCAAATAGTAGCAGTTGCCCGAATACTCGCAGTGGTTGTTGGCGATCAGATTCTGATTGCACTGCAAACACACCCACCCCGCCGTCTCGCAGCCGTGCTCGAACGTGCGTCCATCGGGTGTTACACAACCATGGTTGTCACGGTCAAAGCGGTTCCCCGCAAACACGCTGTTGTTGCTGCGAATATTGAACGAGCCCCAACCGTTCAAATCGCTCAGATTATTTCCGACCACGATATTGTTGTATCCGTCCACGGTCGCCACACCAATTGTGCCCCCGCTCACTGTCGTATTGTGGACCACGTTATTTGCGCCCAACAGCAAAACGCCGCCGCCGTACTCTAACCCTCCGCGCAAAACGGTCGGCTTTGGCTGGGTCGGAAACACACATTCTTCGTACTGACACAGGAACGCGCCGTCATCTGTCGCATCCGGCGCCGACTGAATCACGACGCCGTCAATCCAATTTCCCGTCCCTTCCATCACCAGCGCATATTCCCGTCCCGCGCTGTTGATCACCGCCGAACGCGCGTCGTCCCCAAACAACCCGATCCCGTTCCCCACCATCCGAAACGGACCATAGATCTCGTTGGGACACAATTTGAGCGAACTATTCATGACCGGAGCCATCGCATTTGCGGGCGTACACATGTCGGGCACAATTGGTGATCGCAAATTCCGCGCGCCCGTCGGCAGATTTACATTCAGCGTCACCCGTCCGCCCGCGGTTGACACGCCCGCGGGCGGCGCTGCATCTTCCGGAACGATCTGCGCGACGCCGCTGACGCTCTCGCCCAGAAACGCCATGCTGTAAATGACGGGTCCCGGCGTCCGATTTTCGACCGTCGCCCGATACGCTCCCGGCACATTGAATTTGCCCGACCATAACAGTTCGCCGCCCTTGCGCGAACCCTGCCCGATGGGTTCGGCTTGATCAGGCACAAAAACATACAATTCCACGCCTTCGGGTCCCTCGACCACAATATCAATCTGGGTGCGATCACCCTTATAGTCAAAACGGTATTCGTGTTTTGAGCCGGGCAATAGGGTCATTTCCTGCTCATCCTGCGCTTGTGCTGCCGCGCCGAACGACAGCAGAAACAAAACCAAAACGAGAACACGAGACCGTTGAATCAAATTTCGGTTAAACACAGCGGCATTTTACACCACCCCCCCGCCTTCGCAACCTTGATTGCGCCAAAAAACAAGACCCCTCATATCGCCATTGGTATGAGGGGTCTTTGGCTGCGCAAGCATACAGGGACTTGCAGAAACCCATGCATGCTCGCGCAGATATAGGGGTACCGGGTCAGCCCCTATAGAGGGAAAGTTTCTGATTCACGCTGTCTATTTTAGCAAAAGGTGGCGAAAATGCTGGAAAATTTAACGCTTTTGTAATGCAAACTCTATGTACTCGAAACAATTCATGCGCGCGCGTGCTTGTTCGGTTCCCATTCAGCACAAAAAATCCCCCGGGCGAAAGGCATCGCCTGAGGGATCATATTCTAGAGTCTCGCCGCGCCAAACGCCGCGCCGCGTTGTCCGATTATTCCGCCTGTGGCTCGCTTCGACGGCGCGGCGGCACAATGCTCTGGATAAAGATTACACCACCCAGCGTGATCAGCGCATCACCGATGCTGAATACATTTGCAAACGGCAGAAACGCCGGCAGCGGCAAAATATCGGTCAGAAACGGCAGCCGCGTCGCCTCGGTCATTGGGATCACGTTCATGTCCCTGCCTGTCAAAGGCGGCAGCCCCGCAAACTCGCGCGCGCTCGCAGAGACCGGCATAAAGCCGCCGTTCGAAAAGATCGCAATTGCATTGAGCGCCAACCCGACGGCGATCCAACTTACACCCGGCAGCTGCCGGTTCAACGCTAACCCGAGCGCTGCAATCGCCAGTGAGACCGCATACAGATATTGCGCCAACGGCACGCCCAATACCGGCCGTTCGCCAAGCGGCGAAAACGCAAGCAGCTGGATCAGAAACGGCACAAACAAAAGCCAGACATGGCGCAGCGGCATTCGCGTAAAATTCATCAGTCGTCCGCCGCGAGCCCAAGCCACCAGCAAGCTCCCCAAGAGCAAAAGAGGAATAAACATTATGCCACCGTTCAGCCCGTCTTGGCAGCGCCCACAACACTCGAGGTCGCCACTCGGGACCCGGAATCATCCGGGACCGGCTCTGCGCCCTTGACGCTCAGAAACGCAGCAACGACCTGAGGGTCAAACTGCGTCCCCGATCCTTCGCGCAGCTGCGCCAGAGCCATCTCTTCGGTCAATGGCTCACGATACGGGCGTTGTTCAGTCATCGCTTGAAACGAGTCGGAAACCGCCAAAATTCGCGCCCCCAGAGTAATTTCCTCCCCCTTCAAGCCGTCGGGATAACCGCTTCCGTCCCAGCGTTCGTGATGCTGCCGCACATAGACAGAACCCCTCTTGAACAATGGGAATTTAGAGAGCAGGTCTCCGCCGATTTTTGCGTGCCGCTTTGCCAATTCACGTTCTTGCGACGTCAGCGCACCCGGTTTGAACAGGATCTCGTTCCGCATACCCACTTTGCCGATATCGTGCATTGCCGCCGCGAGCATGATTTCATCAACCTGCTCGGGTCCCAGCCCCATCGCGCGCGCAATCTGTCCCGCATTCTCGGCAACTTCTTCCGAGTGCTGCTGGGTAAGCTCATCGCGTTCGTCCAGCACGCGCGCCAGCGCATACAATGCCTCACGCGTTTGCCTCCCCAACTGCGCCACCATCTGATACGAATGTCGCATCACAAAAAGCGGCAGCGCCGCCAACACAACACTCCAGGGAGTATACTGCCAGAGAATAAATATAAAAACCCCGATCGGCAGCATGCTCAACTCGTGCACGATCAACTGCTTGTAATTCTGCATCCACACATATTGGATCGGCGCCCGCGTCGCCAGCGCAATGACCAACGAAACCAAAACACTATTGATAACAAAATCACCCAGTCCCAGCGCCACCAGCGCAAACAAGTTCTGTGCCGAGCCGAGCAGCGGCGCGCTGGGGTCGCGCATAAAGTTATACAGTACGGCGACAATCGCAACCTCGACCGTCATCATGCCGACGTTGAACAAAAGCTTGTACCAGGCGCGGCGCAGCCAGCTTTCTGCCAATAGCGTGCCCAGAAACACCGCGAGGATGACCAGCGGGGGGGGCACAAGTAAAATGGCAGCCATCTTGGCTGCCACCGAGATTGTCACCTCGACGACATTATTCGATTGTGTGGAAAAGAGCAGGACGGGGTACAGATCAAGCGTGGCAATCGCCAGCGCGAGTCCCAGCACGATCAGAGCATTGGTTGGCTCTGCATACAGCGCCGGGAGAGAAACGCCAACTATCGCAAGACCCAACCCAAAAACAAGTAGGATGTAGAAACGCGCCGGGGCAGGAAGTTCTCTCATAGGCGCCAGCAAAGCCGACCTCGCCCCTTACTCTGTTACGGACCCCACTTGGTTTGCGCAAGTGCGGCAATAATCAAACTGACTACAGCCATCAACGCAAGATATGCTTTAACGGGCCGGGGATCGCTCCATTTCATGGGGAATCGTTTCCTTTCTTGTAGGATGGAATCGGATTTCCCCTTCGCTCCGCTTCGAGCAAGGTCGGCTTGCAAGACACATTATAAGCCAGTTTTGACAATTGCGCGCATTTAATTTTGCTGGTTCATTGCAAAATACTTACAAAAAATCAGGCGTGTCATGCCTTGGCGGCTTGAAATCGGACCAACCGCCGGTTCACCGCATCCAAAGTCGCCCGGGCAGCGGTATCAATCAACTCGCCCGAGACCAGACTGGCTCCCACCAACAGCTCGTGCTGGTCAGCAAACGACCAACGCAGCAAAACATTGACGATCCGATACTCGCGCATGTCTATGATGTTTGTGTGCAACACGCCCAGCACACCCGGCGTCTGCAGCAACTGTTCGATCGCATGAATGACAGCCCGCGCTGTCGTCTGCACCTCATCTCCTTGCTCTGTTCGCCGCGCCTCGCCGACCACTACCTTGTCGCCGGTCGCGAGTGTCAGACGCACGATTTTGTCATCTTGCGTCACGCTTTCGATGCGCGGGCGATCGTGCGCCGCATACGTCGTTTGAATCCCATCCACCTGCACCACGCTGATACAGCGGTGGTCAATGCGAATCCCAAATCGCACCAGGAGCAAGGATTCGATGTCTCGAACGATTTTTTTGGGGGGGTTCGAGCGGGGAGCGAGCACATGGATTTCGTCAATTTCCGAGCCGATGCTTAGCACTTTGGCAGCGGTGACGCTCTCGAGGCGATTGATTTCTCGCTCTAAATCGGGGGCAAAAAAGTAAGCGGGCGGCAGTGCTTCAAACTTGAGCGCAGCGGAGTTGAGGGGTGTTGCTTGTGCTTTGAGCTTGAGAGCAGAGTTTGACATGGAACCTCCTTGAACGTAATCCCTACCATTATTACCTAGGATTCGTACAAGTCAAGCATCAAAAATGCCGAACTCGAGTTCAGAAGACCGGCTTTCTCTGTGTAATTGCAGTTTCTTGTGCTGTCTTGCCCTTTTATGATTGCGGCAGTTGAATCCGAAAGATACTGCCCTTGCCCGGTTGGCTCTCAACGCTGATACTGCCGCTATTCGCTTGCACAAGCATCTTTGCCAATGCCAAGCCCAAGCCACTTCCGCTGACGTGATTGCGTCTCGCTGTATCAACACGGTAGAAACGATCAAATATGTGAGGCAGTGCATCGCTCGGAATTCCGACGCCCGTATCGCTCACCGCGATTTCAACCGAGTCACTTGTCTCGACAGCGCTCAAAACCACCGTGCCGCGCGGCGGCGTGTATTTGAACGCGTTCTCCAACAGATTTCGTACCGCCATCCGCACCTGCTCGGGATTCGCATGCACCGGCGCCAGATGAACGGCAACCTCTACCCGCATCTCCACCTCGGACTCCCGGACAAGCGGCGACAATTCATCTGCCAGATCGTACAACAAAGGCGCCGGGTCCAAGTCCGTGCGGGGAACGTGTGCCCCCTCCTCCAACTCTGCAAGCGCCAAAAGCTGGTCTACGACCCGCTGTAAATGTCTGACCTCGCTCTCCATCTGTTCCAGATATTTTTGGGTTACGATAGGATTGTCGCGCGCCGCATTTTGTACAAGCTCAAGCCGCAAGCGGAGACTCGTTAACGGGGACCGCAATTCGTGTGCTGCGTTGCCCGCAAACTCCTTTTCTCGCGTAATCAGCTCTTGCAATCGTTCGGTCATTTGATTAAACGAGTGACCGAGACGCTCAATTTCGTCAGGTCCTTCGGGTGCGACACGTCGCTCCAGCTCGCCATTGGCAATCGCTTCGCTGGTGCGCGTCAATTTCTGGATCGGGCGGGCAATACCGTTCGCCAGCACAAGACTTACCACCACCGTGAGTGCCAGAATAATTCCCCCCACTCCCCCGAGCCCCAGCCACATTTGGCGGACACTGTCATAGAGCAGCTCTGTCGAAATTGATAGCTGCACAAACGCCGTCACATCATGCTCCCCCTGGACCGGCGAGGCAACAAAAAGGCGGTCCTGCTTTTCGTACTCATCCCACCGTATTTCATGCTCTTCATAGCCCGACCGGGCTGCCTGAAATTCCGTATGGTTGTGTTCCCTGCCCGGCACCACACGCTGGTCAGAACTTGCCAACACCCGCAAATGGTCGTCCACGATGGTTACCCGCGCGCGTCCCCCATTCACCCCGGACTCACTTGCCTGGGCGTACGAATCAACCAGAGATTGGAGTTCGACGCGGTCGCGTTTTTCCGGCTCATCTCCCAGCGCATCCCGCAGCGCGTTTGCCACAAGCTGTGCTTGAATTCCCAAATTGTGTTGTTGCTGCTCGACGATAGCTGCTTGAAGGCGCACGCCCGTCCAAACAATCAGGCCGCCCACACTCAACAGTACGAGCATCAAGTACGTGAGCAAGAGGCGGCTTGTCAGACCGTGCGGAATAAATCGCATGTTATGATGGGCGCAAAGGAGCTGTAAAACGATAGCCAAAGCCGCGCACAGTTTCAATAAACTGCGGCGCCGCGGGGTCCTCTTCGATTTTCTCGCGCAGCCAGCGAATGTGCACGTCGAGCGTGCGCGGGTCGCCAATCCAATTTTCACCCCACACGCGGTCGAGCAATTCCTGACGCGCTTGCGCGTGCCCGGCGTGTTCCATGAGCGTGACAAGCAGTTCAAATTCCCGCGCCGTCAGCGACACCTCAACCCCGCCGCGCATCAGCTGGCGTGCTGTCTTGTCCAAGACCAAATCTCTGCTTACCAAAAGCTCCCGAGTCGAACTAGGCGAGCCGCGGCCCAGATCGCGCCGCCGCAGCAGCGCGCGGATACGCGCGACCAATTCGCGAAAACTAAATGGCTTGACCAAATAGTCATCTGCGCCCAATTCCAGCCCCATTACCCGGTCCAATTCCTGCCCGCGCGCCGTCAGCATTATCACCGGCACCGCGGACTCGGCCCGCAAGGTTCGGACCAGACTAAAACCGTCCATGTCCGGCATCATCACATCGAGTAAAATCAAATCTGGACGCCGACTGCGCGCAATCTCCAACCCTTGCGTCCCGGTTAACGCATGTGAAACCTGAAATCCTTCAATTTCCAACCCAAAACGCAGTGGTTCTGCGATTTGTTCGTCATCTTCAACGAGTAGTAGATGATAAAGGGGAGGTTTTGGGTGCGACATTTCTTGCGGTCCGCGGCGCGCGCAGGACGTCCGCGATTCGAACTATCACAAGCAGGCAGATACTCGCGCCGGTTAAAATATAAATACCGAGCATTACAGGCAAGGTGGTGTCCGTGCCGGCAAAAATGCCATGCAGCGTCAAACCCAAGTATAGAACAAAGCTTGCATAGTGCAATGTCCGCCACGCTTTGTGACCCAAATGCCTGCGTATCGAATAACTCGTCGTGACAATCAACGCGAGATAAAACATCACCTGACCCATCCCAACCCAGAAAGGAGCGTATCCGGTATACGCAAACGGAGTGAGGACCTGGGTTAACGAGGTTTGAATATACTTGTCGCCGAGCAAAATCAACGCATGAAAAAGACTGAATGCGATCGCAAACCAGGTTACAAATTGGTGAAGCTCAACCGCAGACGGTCCTCCATTCCAGAGGCGCGCCATCTTGTTGCTTACAACCAGACCGAAAACCATTGACAGCCACAAGAGTAGATAGGCGACTACCCCGGAGGCGCGTGCAAGATACCAAAATGCCTTTGGCTCCTCGCCCAATAGGGAAACGCTCAACCCCGGAAGCCACGTGGGCATTACAATCGCCGCCGCCAGCTCGCAGCCGGCCGCAGCTAGCAGCATCACTGCGAGACCGACCGGATTCATGCCGACGGGATCCGCCGCATCCTTTTCCATTCCCAATCGCTCAATGCTCATAGTAACTGACTCTCCATCCATTCATTCATTTTCACGGCGCCGTCTTTCAATATCAAGAGCACGCCGAGGTCATGATGCGCGGAAACCCAGCGCATGCCCTCCGGTGAGCCAAGAATCACCGCAACCTTGGCCGCGACTTCGGCTTGGAATATAGTCGGCGCCACCACCGTTGCCGTCAATACATCCGTAATTACCGGCAAACCCGTGCGCGGGTCAATAATATGGTGCGCTGGCTGACCCCTGTGATACCATTTGCGCAGATCGCGCCCCGAGGTCGCTACTGCACCTTGCTCGACACCAAGTACGGGCAAGCTTGAATCATGCGCCGGAGCAAACGGATTTTCAATTTCTACCTCCCATGGTCCTCCTGACGGCGCCGCGCTAAACACCATGTCGCCGCCCGCATCCACCATGGCCGGACCCAATTCCGCAAGATAGTTTAGGGTCTGTTCCGCCGCCCATCCCTTTGCCACACCCCCAACGTCAAGCCGTGCCCCGCCTTGGAGCGTAACGACGGATTGCACGGAATTCAAGGACCACCGCTGATCTTGTGGTAACCGATCTGCCAGAACCAGTGGGGAGTTGTCTTGAGCCGCTTGTGCGAGGTCTGTAGTTTGCTGCATCCGATCAAAACTCATAACGTACCCCGCGTCCTCCAGCGCATCGAGCACGACGGGTGTCACCAACCCATCACTCCACACTTGGGCGCGCTGGGCAGTCAGCAGCACGCGCCCGAGGGTCTCACTCACTTGGACCGGCTGACCGACCCGCGCATTCAACTGCATCAATTCGCTGTCAGGGCGAAAACGGCTCAGGATCTTTTCCCATGCCTCAAACATGGCGGGAATCCTTTCAAGCCGTCGGACAGTACACGGATGCGTGGAATCAACTGCACAGTAGATTTCGCTTCCCATTGCGCGAAAAAGAATCTCGTTCATTCTCTATCTCGACGATCGTGTTTTGCGCCGCGTTATCGTCTGCGATATGCTCTGCTGTATCGGCGTATCCTGCCGGGTAGGCAGTACAGTCGTGCCATCGTCGGAGGGAGCTTGGATCTGCGGCAGCCCGCGCACTTGCAATTGCGCCAAATTCGGTGTTGAGAGCGGCTGCCGACGCGCAGCCCATAGTGCTCCCCGGCTGTTGTTGGTCTCTTGTGATCTTTGTCTCTGATGAGGTTCTTGTACGTTGCCGACGTCGGGGTCAGCTCCAAATGCCATGTCCTGCGTCGTCAACCATGCCCAGCCCGTTAGCGTCGCGGTCACGGAAAGAGCTGCCAGCATGACTTTGGTCCCGCGTAGTTTGCCTGATTTTGCTCTCGGATTTGTTTTTTTCATTCCGTCCTCTATCGTCTAATCATCTTGCCCGTGATAGTCCTCAGCGTGGTCATCGCCATCATGACCTTCGTGATGCAGTTGCCAATCGCCACTTTCCTGTTCATCATCATGATCGTCCTCGTACTGTTCGTGATCGTTCTCCTGCTCCGCATAGAACGGGTCAGAGGCGTCCGTTACAATCCCCTCAAGTGTCGTCCCGTTACTGCCGCTTGCAGCGTTCCCGTTCACAACACCTTGCACGTTGGCAAGCCGATCATCGGGAGCGATGATGCCCAACACCTCACCCGAAAACGCGTCAACATAGACCAGATTGCCGCTGATCAACACCTCGTATGCCATCCGCCCCTGATAATTCACGAGAAATGGTGCCTGTTGCAGCACCCCACCGGGCAGACTCAAGAAAGCGAGGCCGGTCGCACGTTCTGGCGAGATAGGTTCAGTCTGGACCGGAACCGCTGCCGGTTGCAAGATGCTGTCGGCTGCGCTAACCCCATTCTCGCTGCTCGTGGTCTGGTCCTGTGTTGGACCCGACGACGGCTCCATCGAGCCAATGGTCTTGGACACGAGACCGATGGCGACCGCTCCTCCAAGCACCAGTACAAACACAACCAGTCCGATCGTCAAAAAATATGATGTTCGATTTTGCATGTTTTCCCTCGTTTTGGTCCGAAATGACATGTCCACGCTCAGTCCGAGAATAGCGCAAAAGCCAATCTACGTGGTTAAGAAAATCGCAACATTTTGTTAAGTTTCGGTTAAGCCCCACATAAATACCGCGCTACAGCGTGTGCTCCACCAAAGTCAAATCCAACATTCCAAATCTCAAATTGTTGGCGCGCAGTCTCGCAGAATCGCGCATGGGAGCAGCCGGTTGCGGTGGCAATCCAGTACATTGTGTAGAAATCGTACATTGCATGTTACCTCTGGGAAACCAAATTACGACCTTGATGCGCGAAGATTTGGTAGCCGAATGTCGGACTTCTTGTGCAACCTCACGCTGACCGATTCTTTTATCTGCAGCTCAAGGAGGCACCCTATGGCTACGAATAAACATACTCTCCCACTTGCGACCCAAACACCCGGTCGCACCGGAACACAGCATGACGTGCTCGTGCGCCTTGCCGTGCTGTGTCTGCTCCTCGTTGGTGGGCTCATCGTCTCGCTTCCCGCCTACATGACGACCCTGGCGCCGGACTTGCGCCAAAATCTGCGTCTCGGTGTGCCTCTCGCCCTTGTGATTGTGACACTGCTGGCGTATACCGTGACCGCTCTCAAGCCCTACCGTCAAATTGCGCTGGCGTATCTGGCAGTTTCGGTAGGGCTCGGAGTTGCCCGTTACGTGCGTGGCATACCGCTTAATTGGCTGGGGTGGTCGGCAGAAACACCACCGGGCGCAGCGATTGATAAAATCGGGGAATGCTTGCCAATCATCCTGGCAATCCTAATCTTTAATCGCATTGGCGGCGGCAGATTATCGTCTCTCTTTCTGCAGCGCGGTCAGCTCGGTACAAGTCTCGCCCTGGGGTTGGCGATAGGAGCATTCTGTCTGGTGCCCTTTGTCATCATGGGTGGCTTGGATGCCACTCTCGCGCAAGGTGCGCCCATCGTCCTGAGCTGGCTCCCGTGGCTTGTCCTCTTTTCGCTCGTTAACGGATTTATGGAAGAGCTATGGTTTCGCGGTTCGTGGATGGGCCGGATCGGAGAGGTGCTGGGACCAAACGCGGCGCTGTATCTTGCTGCCTTGATTTTTACGCTCATGCATGTAATCGTCTATTGGTCCGAACCGTACTCTATCGCGATCTTGACCGTTGTTTGGTTTCTGTTGGGGTTTGCGTGCGGTTGGGTCACGTACAAGACCAAGTCACTTTGGGGGGCGGTCCTGGGGCACACGCTGGCTGACATCTTGTTCATGCTGGGGACGTTTGCCGCATTCACTTGATCGGCGGGAGCAATGTGGTCCGCGAATTCGTTTCGGCATCTGCCGGCGCTTGCGCGCGGCCCCCCTGCGTGTATAATCCCATTTGAATACAAAATTCATGCTGCTTTGCCGCGCCAAATTTCATTCAGAAAGAAGATGCCGTCATGTTCTCGCTACGTCGCTCTACCCTGTTCCTCACCTTTTTGCTCGTGCTGCTCCTGCTTGGATCGAATGTGTCTCATGCCCAGGGACCCGAGGGAACCATCCCCACCGGCACGACAGTGCAAGCAGACGCATTCTTGACAGCTCCTGATGTGATTGTGGATGGGAATGTAGAGGGGGACTTGTTCGCCGTCGGCGAGAATGTCACGCTGAACGGCAACGTGACCGGAAGTGTGTTCCTCATCGCGAATCGCGCCACCCTACGGGGGCAAATTGGCGGCAGTGTCTATGCGCTCGCGGCAAATCTGAATCTGGATGAAACCGCACAAATCAATCACAGTGTATATGTCAGCGCGCTCAGTCTGTTGACGGCAAAAGGGTCAACGGTTGAGCGTGACTTGTTCACGATATCTGTCGGCGCACAACTGTCCGGAAACGTTGCGCGCATGACGCGCGCGATCATCGGTCCGGTAGAGATTTTCCGTTTGCTGATGACGCAGACGGAATCGCTCAGACTATTTTCAACCTCATGGCATATTGCGCCGCAGGCAAGAGATACAGCATACAGTTCGCCTCGACAGACAGACTCCGGCTGCCGCCTGTCGTCAGGCGTGGCAATGGGTGCTGCGGCAGGATTCGTCGGAAACGCGCTCGACTGCCTCCTGAACCCGCCTCAGCGAACTCTCTCACAGGCGGAGGAACAGCAAACCGACACCGCGAGCAATGCCAGAGTATGGGCGTCAAATCGCGCGCGCGAGTTTATCGTGCTGACGCTCATCGGGTTGATTCTTGTTTTTGCATTCCCTCGTCTGCTCAACGAGTGGAGCGTGCCGATTGTAACGCGTCCGTGGCTGGCGGGGTTGGTCGGTCTGCTGGTCGCGGTAAATGGATTCATCCTGGGAGTGCTGATTTTTTTGGCAACGATTGCCCTGGGCATCTTGTTTCTGCAATTGACCCTCGGCGCCTTGACATTCATCACGTGGACGTTGGGGCTGTCGTTGACGGCAGCGGCGTTCTGGCTGTTTGTCCTTTTTCTCTTTTACATCAGCCAGATTGTCTTTGCCACATGGGCGGCGAATTGGGCGCTCAAGCGCTTGGCGCCGCAAAGCAAATTGCATCCCGCGATTCCAATGTTGGTTGGTGTCTTGCTGCTCGTCGTGCTCGCCGCCCTTCCGATCGTTGGCGCCTTTATTTCACTGCTCGCAGCATTTCTGGGCATGGGCGGAATAGTCCTTACATGGATGGATCGCTATGTAGCGAAAAGGGCACGTCCCGCTGCAATGGCAGCCGTGTAGCATCCGACGGGATAAAAGAAACAACACCATACTTTCGAGTCATGGACGCTGCTCTGCATGACCACTTCAGTGGCAAACAAGCGACGCTGCTCATTTCACGTGAAAACGTCGCCATTCGGAATGAGCACATCCCACATTACTGCACGCCTTGGTGCGCCAATAATACCAATGTCCGGACTCGAGCGCGGGCGTCTTGTAATTCGTTGGCGTGACGCGGAGGTTCATCACCTTGGCGCCTGTCATGGAACCCTGCCGCACGAGGACATGATAGTACACAGCTCGCTCAGCCGCTTGCCACCGCAGATTGACTCGCGCATGAGTCATCTTTTTGTTGTCCACCGGCAAAAGCAGGTTCGGCGCAGTGGGCTTTTCCAACTCGAATGCGCCAATATCGCACTGTTTCCCCTGCGGACGCGCAATCCCACGTTGGTCAGCGGCGGGGCAATCCGCCTCGAGCGCGGCATTGATTGCCGCGCTGTCCGGAGCGAGTGCCATCGTTTTTGTGAAACCGCCGTTGTCATCTAACAATCCAAGTCCGGGGTCTCCGTACGCGCCAACACAGCTTGGGTCCGAGTGAGACCAGCGCAGATTGCCCCCTCCATCAACGACCAAGCCACTGCAATTCGGGATCGCGTTTGCCACCAGCGAATTGGCAAGTTCGAGCGTATTGTCAGAGGTCAGGAGCGCATTCCTGCCCACCGAGAAACCCGCAATCGTCGCGTGTTCGAGGATCGCGCTGCCGCTGTTCCAAATAGCGGCGCCGTCACCAATATTTGCCTCGTTCGCCATTTGACTTGAAGCGGCGGTAAAGGTCGAATTGAGCACCGCGAGTTGGCCCGTGTTATAGACCGCGCCGCCGTGCCCTGCCGTGTTCCCGACAAAGGTCGAGTCGGTCACACGGAGCGTACCCGTATTGTGGATCGCGGCGCCACGCCGCGCGGTATTTCCGCTGAATGTCGTCTCAGTCACGTCCAACACACCGGAATTTTGGATTGCGCCGCCATTTGTCCCATCGTTATCTTCAAAGCTCGCTCTTTGCGCAACGGCATTTCCCCCATTCTGCAAGCCGGCGCCGTTCCATTGATACATATAATTCTTTTTGACGGCGGTGTCGGTCAGGGTCAGTGTGCCGTCATTCCATATGCCCGCCATGTTGGGATAAAGCTGCGAATTGGATACGTAGGCGGTGCCCTTGTTGTCCAATGCCACAACCATGGCAGCAGAGAGCTGACAATTCTCGAGAACAAGAACACCATCCTTGGAAACATAAACATCATACGTCGCGCCGTGGTCCAGGTTCAAGTCCCGTACTGTGAGCGTCACATTCGGGGCGACGTGCAACAGCGAGTACTGTGGCGCTTGTGACCCATACCACCGCGTAATCGTAGCATCATTTCCATTGATCGTGTGGTCAGAGGTGATGAATGGCAGCAAGTGCCCGGACAGGTAAATTTCATAACGACAGCCCGCGCTCAATTCGAGAACGCCCGGATCGGAATTTGCGTTCGCCGTGTTGATCGCCGCAATGAGCGTATCCATGCCGCAGCCGACATTGATGGTCGCGGCATGAGTTGGGGATGGAATCACCAACCCGATGCCGAGCAGCAACAGAGCTGCGAACGAGCTCTTGAGATGCCATTTGAACCGTGTTTTCATTGTATGTACATGCTTTCGCAATTGCCGGATTTGTCGTCGAGCTCCGGGCTGATTGATTCCCATCGGACCTCAAACCACATGTCTCTGAAAAAGACTCGGACCCCATTGAGCGCAAAAACCGACTCTGGCGAACCGAGTCGGTTTATGAACCCAATCCTTGACCGATTGCGCTATGAATTAGCTTGAATCAGCAAGGTCGAAATCTGGTTGAATTTTCGTTGAAATTTCAGACTGTGTGTCCCTTGGATCAAAAACGCGTTTATAATCAATTCATAATCGTAGAGAGATTTGTAATCTAAAGCGAGACCATGTATGTCGGCAGACAAATTTCGCTCATCCGAAGACGCTTATTTCAAACTGCGTGGCCAATTCGACACCGGACGCATCACCCAGGAGCAGTTTGACGAAAAACTGCGCGAACTCATGGTGCAGGACGCGCAGGGACGTTATTGGATGCTTGGCGCCGACAGCGGAAAATGGTATTTTTACGACGGCTCGAATTGGGTGCAGGACAATCCACCGGTTACAGCCGCGGCGGTCTCCCCCGCCTCCTCCTCAACGCCAACCCCGCCCATCGCCGCATCGCAGGGCACTGAATATGGGGCTCGCTCCCCCCAACCCGCCGCAGCGCCCGCGGGTGAACGCAGTTTTCCATTCGTTCCGATTCTCGTTGGCGTCGCCATCGTCGTTATCGCCATCCTCGGGTTCCTGCTTCTGCAAAATCGTGACCGTCTTTTTGTGGCACAGCAGCCACCCACCCCGATCACACCCATCCTTCCGCCGACGATCACGCGCGCACCCAGCCCTACCCCGTTTGGCGTTGCTACAAACATTGCAATTGTCACCGGCGCGCCCACACCGATTTCAATGACCGAGGTCCCTACCCTTGTCCTGCCAACGGACACGCCTCCCACAATTCCGGCGTCAAGCGAACCGCCCACCGTCGCCGTCACCATAGTCATAGTGACAATCGAACCGACGGCAACTTTGGCGTCACCCACTCTGCAGCCCTCGGCGACAGACACACCAATTCCTGTGACTGCCACACACCCGCCGCCGACCAGAACTCCGAGTTTTCCACCGGACGTGTATGTGACTGCGCTCAGCATCAACCCCAGCCCTGCCCACAAGAACGAGACTGCGACATTTACCGCAAGGTTCTTGAATACCACCGACGGACCCCGTAATTTTGACTGGCTTGTGATGCTGTACGACCCAAACAAAAGCGGTCCAAACAAGGGCTTTGGCGAATCAACGCAGGTCCCAATCACCATCCCTGTGGGCGAATCCACATTCCACATCAATCACATTCCGGCGACGGGACCCGGCGGTTGTGTAAATCTCTATGCCCGCGTCGGCTGGAAAATCAGCGCGTTTGAAAAACCCATTTTCCCAAACACAAACGGCGACCCCATCACCGTCTATTTCGACGTCTGTCCCCCGTGATCCGGATGCAAGCGGCAAGCGCACCATCATCACGCATCCACCCGCGCCTTGCGAAAATAGCCGCGCTGCAATGGGCGCACCTCGTCCATCGTGATAAACGCGTCACGGTCCACATCCAGGATAATCTTGCGAACATCGTTGGCGTCCTTGCGCATCACCGCGCACGTGACGACCATCATTTCCCCACTGCGTCCCTGCGCCAAAAACTCGGTCGAGGCATGTCCCGCCGCGCGCAGCGCCTCGGCAATTTGTTTGCCATGCTCGGGCGAGTACACCCGAAACATCATATAGCCAATCGCCAGACGTTCCTCAACGACCATGCCCAGAAAAATCCCGACCCCAAATCCAAGCGCATAGCCCGCCACGGTAAAGGCGTTCAACGGACGCGCCAAAACCCCCGCGACCGCCACAATGAACACGCCCGCCTGCGTCGCGCCAATCGCCGCAGCCGCCAGCTTGCGCCCGCGCATTACAAACAACAGCCGCAGGGTGTCCAACGACATGTCGGTCACCCTCAGCACAAATATCAATAACCCCGCCATTACCATCTCTGCCATATTCGGTTTCCTCCCCGTTGGGTAAAATCTTTTGGATTGCCAATTTGAAATAGAACCCGATTCACCTTAGAATTAGGACAGCTTTCGATTATAGACCCTTTCCCGCCAAGCCATGACCACTGCAACCGATTCCCAAGCACAACTGCGCTCTCGTCTTGACAATTCCATCTTGGGCGTCGCTCTGGTGGCGTTGGCGCTGACGGCAGTTGTCGCCGTCGTCTGGCTCCTATGGCTTGAGGCGGCGCCACCCCTCTCCCTATCTTTCGAACATTATTTCCCCGCCGTGAATGGCGCATCGCTTTCCTACCGCCAGATCAACCCGGATGGTTCCGTCACCTATCTATCGCGCAATGTGTCCCGCGACCGCGCCAATACGCAAAGCGGCAGCTTGCCCCTCAACGTGTTTACTGCGCTGATGAAGACGGCCGGATTGAATCTTGAACAAATGGAAGCGGCAGAACTACTCGATCAACTGAGTGCGATGCAGCTCGTGCGCCTCAATGACGTCGAGTCCGACCCGCAGGGCAATCCTGTCAACCGCACCACTACCTATGCCCTGTTGGTTAATCAGGGCATACAGCAATTTGGAGTAAATGATATCGGAATCGCGCCTCCGATTCCCCTTCTTCCACTTGGCGACACTCCGCAAACCATACAAGGCAAATTGAACGATGCTATTCCCTTTAGGATGACGCAGCAGATCGAATCACGCGGCGCGTATCGCACCGCGATTGGCGAGTTTCCCGACTGCATCCGGGTAAAAAGTGAACTGGTCCTCAATGAAAACACGACGACGAACCTAACGTGGTATTGCGCCGGGATCGGACAGGTTGCCGATGAAATGACGGACACGAACGGCACTCGGCGGACCGAAATCGTCGCCGCCAGCGTGGACAAACTCATCCTCGGCAACACTCCCATTGCCGGTGACCGCAATCTCAACGCATCCATCCAACGTGTCTTTGACGAGCCCCTTCCGGGCATGGCAATTCGCCTTTTCGATTATCAAGAAGCCACCGCGAGTCTCGGGATTACAACCAACATCCTGCCGGTTGAGGGCAATCTGCTCTATGGCACGGCGAGCGGCGCGATTGTGCTTTTGGACCGCGCCGCAAACCAAGGACTGTGGCGTTTTCAATCAGGCGATGCGGTGTTCAGCACACCCGTCGTTGCGAACGGACTGGTATTCTTTGGCTCGACCGACAAAAAAATATACGCGCTGCGTCTGCAGGATGGCGCGTTCGTCTGGTCCTATCCGACGCGTGATGTCGTTTCCGCCTCCCCCGCCGTTTATGGCGACACCGTCTATGTTGCTTCCGAAGATCGCCACCTCTATGCGCTGGATGCAGACACGGGGCGACTGCGTTGGAGCTTTTCCACGGGCGGGGTGTTTGTCGCGCCGCCGGTCATTGCGGATGACACTCTATTCGTGAGCAATGACGACGGAGGTCTTTTCGCTCTTGACCCCACGACCGGACGTGTGCGCTGGGAATTTTCAGCAGGGCGCGCGGTGACAGCGCCCGTGACGCCGCATGATGGGGTCCTCTATTTCGGATCATTTGACAACACAGTGTTCGCCCTCGATCAGACGAATGGGCACATGCTCTGGAGCCGCGATGTCGGCGACTCTGTCAAACAACCCGTCATCGCGGCAAACGGGCGCGTCTATGTCACTCTTGACCAGGAGGTGTTTGCGCTGGATGCCGCAACCGGCGATCCCCTCTGGTATTATGACAACGTCAGACCACTCTTGGGTGCGCCGGTCTTGCTGGGAAACCAATTGTGGCTTGCCGGTACGGGCAACTTGATTTCACTCGATGCAAATACGGGAGCTTTGACCTACGAGGTCCCGACGACGGAATCAACCGCCGAAAGCGGAGTCAGCAGTGATGGGCGCGAACTTTATCTCGGCTATTTTGACGGCGCGCTCTACGGTTTTGCTCGAGCCAACCCATGACCCTGCCTTCCATCTCGCGCGCGAACCTGACCGCGCTCCTTGTGACACTCTGGGCAATTCTCGTCGGGGGCATCCGGGTCTTTGCCTGGGACTCGCTCAAAGAGGGGTTCATAGACGTGCGTCCGCTCTCGCGCGTCGCGCGTTTCCTCACCATAGTCGGGCTGGTTGTCGTATTTACCTTTGTTCTCAGCATTTTTTACAACGACGCCCTGCGCTGGAGCGGAGCATTGGAACCTCTGCCGCTCGAATCCGGCGGCGGGCGCGGCATCTTTGTGCCTTCCACCGCCGTCCCGCTCACCTTTCTCGCGACGATTCTAGCATGGACCTTTATGTTGACCGGCGCGCTCCGCGTCATGGGTTTGGTGCGCTGGACAATCCTCATCTGCTTTTTCCTTTTTGGGCTTCCCGGCAACATTGCGGGCATGATTTCGAGTGCGGGCTCGGACCGCCCCGAGCTCTTGTTTGCCATTATTGCTATCACTCTCGCCGCCCTGATTGGGCTGTTTGCCGCGCTCATTATTCTCCCCCTCCGCCGCGCACCGCTTGCGATCGAATTTGCGATTATGCTCGTCCTCGTCGGCGGTCTCTTTGTCATTGGACTCTATGCCGCCTCTGTTGCTTCGCGGCTGGGCTCGGTTGATTTTGTTAGCGGCTACCTGGTCCCCGATGCGGTCACCAATCCGCGCAATTTGATTTTTCCTCTGCTCTATCTCTCCGGCGCAGAAATGATCAATTTCGGCATTTCGCTGACCAACTGGGGCACACGTTCCGCCGAACGTTATGCCAGACACTGGATCGTGGTCATCTTGCTCATCGCTTTCTTGGTCTATCGCTGGTTTGCCTTTGTCTTTTATAATATCCTTCCCGGCGTTTCCATTGACCAACTACAGCAGTGGGCGGGCGCGCTTCTGGCAGGCATTGTCTTGGTCCCGGTTGCCGTCTGGCGTATTCGCAAACCTTTTCCGGACCGTGTTCCGCTCAAGCTGTTGTTGGGTCTCATCGTCGGCATGGTGCTTCCCCAACTCGTGCTCTTTGTCCTCATCATTTTGGTCGGCGGCTTTTTTACCACCCAATCAGGAAACCCTGATGTTCTAGGAGACATGAATCGCGTGACCTCGCCCCTTGTCTCTCTCAGTGAAACGCTCCGCAGCGTGCTCTATCTTGAGCTCGCCGTCCTCGGCTGTCTGGTCGCGCTCTTGGCGGTCCGCCGTCAGCGGTTCACCGTTGCCGCCTTTGGCATGATTCTGGCGTGGACTCAATTCGTCTGGTGGTTTATGGAAAACGGTCGCCCCCTGCAGGAATGGCGCTATCAATATCAGGACATCGAGCCATGGCTTGTTCTCGCGCTCACCGCTCTGACCCTTTTTTGGATTTCACAGAACCTCCTCACCCCCCCCCGCGCAATCGCCCTGCTCGGGTTGACCTTTTTCGCCTGGGTGCTCAACTTTACCGATTTCCTAGACAATCCGTTCTCACTCTTTTTCGGTTTTGCCGGAATTTTCTTTACCGCGTTCGGTATCCTTTGGGGTGTTTTGACCGCGGGCGGCAAGTTCGCCAATTATGATTCGCCGCGTTTTCCACGCCTCAACCGTATCATTCTCTATCTCGGCTATGTCCTCCTCACTCTCAACATAACGCACTGGTACACCGTCACCCACAACATCCAGGAGCAAGCATTCAACACCGACCTCACCCTCGCCGGGCTGCGCATCTTTGGCTATACCGCCGCCTATCTGGTCTTTGTCGAAGGCGGTCGCGCCCTCCTCAAGCAAGAGAACTGACACCGCCCACACCTCGGCGGATGCCCCGTAAACTCGGCGCGCGATGCCCCAAAACGTCCGCTTCAAAACTATCCTTTTGAGCATTGTGACGCCCTCGTTGCGGGTGCTATAATTCTTGTCTGTCCATCTTGTTGACCGGTTTGTTCTTGGCGTTCGGAGGTGTTATGCACAGTGGTGGTTGGTGGGGTTATATTCGCTATGATGAAAAAGACAAGACCGAGATCTCTGTTCCCCTGTTGAAACGAGTCGCGCACTTTGCGCGCCCCTATTCTGTCAAACTTGGGTTGATGCTCGTCGCCATTTTTATCTCTTCACTCATCGGCTTGATTCCACCGTTGATCTATCGCGCCATCATTGACGACGCCCTGCCGCACAACAATTTACAATTACTGGCAATCCTTTCGCTGGGACTGGTGGTGGTCCCGCTGGTGGATGGTCTGATTGGGGTTGGGCAGCGTTACCTTTCCTCGCGCGTGGGTGAGAGCGTAATCGCCGATTTGCGCCTTGCGCTCTTTACGCACATGCAGCAAATGTCCCTCCGCTTTTTCACCAACGTCAAGACGGGTGAGCTCATTTCCCGACTCGACAATGACGTGATCGGCGCGCAGCGCGCCGTCACCGGGACGTTTATCGGCATCATCACCAATCTCGTCAACGTGGTTCTGGTGCTCGCCGTGATGATTGCGCTCGATTGGCGGCTCACGCTGCTGAGTCTGCTCGTCATCCCACTTTTCATTCTGCCCGCGCGGCGCGTGGCGCTCGTCCTTCGCAAGTTCGTCCAGGAGCAGTACAAACTCAATGCCGAACTCGATTCGCAGCTCTCGGAAACGCTAAATGTCAGCGGCGCCCTGCTCACAAAACTCTTCGGGCGTCAAAAATACGAGATCAGCAAATTCGGTTTCAGCTCTCAGAAATTGGCGGACATTGGTGTCCAGCAGGCGTTGGTCGGGCGAGGACTCTTTTTGATCGTGGGTCTTGTCGCGGCGGTCGGCACAGCGGTAGTTTACTTTGGCGGCGGCGTTCTGGTCCTTCAAGGTGTATTCACCGTCGGCACGATCATTGCCTTTGCCGCGTATTTGGGGCAACTATACGGACCGATTTCATCCCTGGTCAATTCGCGCGTGGACCTGGCAACTTCGCTTGTGTCGTTCGAACGCGTCTTTGAAACGTTGAACATTCCCGTCGAAATCCAAGACACGTCCGATGCAGCCGAATTGAAAAATGTGCGCGGCGATCTCAAGTTCGAGAACGTCTCTTTTTCATATCTCGAAGGCGACGGGCGCGCATCCGAAAATCCATATCTTCGGGAATTGATGGACGATCGGTCCGCGCCGTCAAACGGAGCCAATGGCAGTGGCACAAACGGAAACGCGCAAACCCATGCTCTTGTCCAAGCCCCCGAGCACGAATCAAGCGCCCGCATCGTTCCCACCAGGCGCTGGGCGCTCCAAAACGTGTCCCTCGATATTCGCGCGGGACAATTGGTCGCGCTCGTTGGACCGAGCGGCGCGGGAAAAACCACCATTACATATCTGATTCCCCGTCTGTATGATCCAACTCAGGGACGTATTCTGATTGACGGTCATGATTTGCGCCATGTCACGCAGGAATCACTCGCTCAACAAATTGGCATGGTCACTCAAGAGACCTATTTGTTCCACGACACGGTGCGCGCAAACCTGCTCTATGCGCGCCCGGATGCCGGCGACGCCGAGATGCAAGCGGCGGCTCGAGCCGCGCATATTCACGACTTTGTCTCGAAACTACCCATGGGCTATGACACTATCGTCGGCGAACGCGGCTACCGTCTGAGCGGCGGCGAAAAACAGCGTATCGCCATCGCACGCGTCATTCTCAAGGACCCGCGCATCCTTGTCCTCGACGAAGCGACCTCGTCTCTCGATTCCGAGTCCGAAGCGTTGATTCAGGATGCGCTCAAGCCGTTGATGCTTGACCGCACCAGCGTCGTCATTGCCCATCGCTTGTCAACCATTCTCGCCGCCGACGTAATTCTGGTTGTGGATGGCGGGCGCATTGTTGAGAGCGGCACGCATGGCGAGCTGGTAGAGCAGGACGGTCTGTATGCCCGGCTGTATCGCACCCAATTCCGCGACCGCGAACCAAACACCATTACCGGCGCTGTCCCCGTTGCTGCATCGTAGAGACGCAAGACCCTGCGTCTCTTGGAGGCAGCCCCGCCAATCGCCCGCACACCTGTCAAGCCATATATAAAAGCTACCCAACGCGGTATCGTCGCGCCATCTGAAAATGTTACCCAATCTTGGTAGAGACACGCGGTGCTTGTTTGAGATTGGCAAGTTCCCAAATCTTTTCGACT
>JADZCJ010000124.1 GCA_020851635.1 Anaerolineae bacterium | reverse complement strand
CGGACCTTCGATGAGCTCGTTGAAGCACTCAATCTGGCATTCCAATCCATTACGCCCGAAGATGCGCGCGCTTGGTTCGAACACTGCGGTTATCTTTCGCCTTGAGTCAAAGAGGAATTCGCTCTAGGGTTACAAGTTGCAGGGTGCAGGGGTACAAGTTGCAGGTTGCAGGGTGTGGGGTGTGGGGTGTGGAGAAAGGGTGAAGCAGGGGACGCGCGTTGGGGAGACCCGGCGGGCGTTTTTTGATTGCTGATTTTTGATTTCTGATTTTGGATTGGTGATTTTGGATTGGAAACGGCGCGGGGGGTGAAAGGTCCCTTGACAAAAAACAATTGATCGTACAAGATCAGAAAAGATCATTTGTTCGATGGAGACGAGTGGAGAATGAATCAACGCGATGCAGTCATACAGGTGATGCAAGAGAACGGCGGGTATGCGACGCTCGGGCATTTATATGGGAATGTGCTCAAGATCCCGGGTGTGGAATGGAAGACGAAATCGCCGTTTGCTTCGATGCGGCGGATTGTGCAGGACCCCAAATATTTTTTCAAGATTCGACCGGGACTGTGGGCGCTCAAGGGTTGGGAGAAAAAGATTCCATCGGAGATTTTGGCGCAAGGAAAAGTCACGGCAAGAGCGACGGAAGAATTTGACCACTCGTACTATCAAGGGCTGCTGGTGGAAATCGGGAACGTGAAACATTTTCAAACGTTTGTGCCGAACCAGGACAAGAATCGTAAATTTCTGGAACGCCCACTG
Organism: Anaerolineae bacterium; assembly: GCA_020851635.1. Classification (GTDB taxonomy): domain Bacteria; phylum Chloroflexota; class Anaerolineae; order UBA4142; family SHND01; genus SHND01. Next base: position 57,440 of record JADZCJ010000124.1, on the reverse strand, counting down.
GCGAGCGTGGTAACAGTGCCGAGCATGTATGCGTTTACGTTTCCGAAGCTGGTTGACCGCGCAGAGACAATTGATGTTACGTGGTTTAATCCGCGCAATATGCCCAGCGCTTTTTTTGAGGTGGAACATTCGACGGATATTCAAAACTCGTTGGGGAAATTTGTGGACTTGCAGGATTTTTACGCGAATTTTTGGATTGTGGCTCCCAAGGCGCGTGAACGAGAGTATGCGACAAAAGTTGGGCGCACACAATTTGAATCGGTGGTAAAGCGTGTGAAATTTATGAGCTATGATGCTGTTTCGGAATGGCATAGCAAGGCGCACGAGTTGGCGGCGGTGGAGAGCCGATTGTAGGGGTATGGATGGAACAGAATTACAGAGGATTGAAAACGGTCAGCGTTCTCGCAAGAGGGCGCTGATCTCTTTTTATGCGGTTGTTGCATAGGTTGGCATGGAGAGATGAAAGATGCAAGACTGTAAACGAGTGCTCATGTTGGCGCGGCGACTGCGAGAAGCGCGGCGGGGGGCGAGGCTGAGCCAGATGGAGAGCGCCGCGCGGTTGGGCAGGTCGCAATCGTACGTCTCGCGGTGTGAGGCGGGCTTGCATCGGTTGGATGTGTTTGAACTGGCGGAATTTGCGCGGGTGTATGGCAAGGAATTGGAATTTTTTGTTGAGAATCTGGCGAGGCGAGGGGAGGATAGGGGATGAGCAATCGGACGCTGGAGCAATTTCGCGCAGAGCGCACGACCGTCTGGGATTTTCCGGTGCGGGGGGACTGGGCGACGCACAAGGGCGATTATCGCGGCAACTTTGCGCCGCAGATTGCGCGGAACGTCATATTGAATTATTCGGCGGAAGGGGAACTGGTGCTCGACCCGATGGTGGGAAGCGGGACGACGCTGATCGAGGCGCGGCTGCTGAATCGTAATGCGCTTGGTTGCGATATCAACCAAAATGCAGTTGATATCACAACTCAACGGATTGATTTTGCGGTCGAGAACGCGAGCAAACAGGCAGTGCAACAGGGGGATGTGCGCGATTTGGCGGCGCTGGGTGACGAGACGGTGGACCTGATTTTGACGCATCCGCCGTATGCAAACATTGTGAAATATTCGGACGGGGCGAACCCCGCGGACCTGTCGTCCATCAGCAACATTCATGAATTTCTGGACGAGCTGGAAAAGGGGCTGGCGGAATGTTTCCGCGTGCTGAAAAAGGACCGCTATTGCGCGATTTTGATCGGGGACACGCGCAAGGGACAGCATTATGTGCCGCTGTCACATTTTGTGCTGGACCGGTGCTTGAAGGTCGGGTTTGCGCTCAAGGAAGAGATTATCAAGACGCAGCACAATACGACGTATGCGGGGCGGTGGACGGGGGCGGCGCGCAGTTATCGCTTTTATTTGATCATGCACGAGCATTTGTTTGTGCTGAGGAAACCGCGCGCGGACGAGGATTTTTCGCGGATACGGCATTCGGTGGTGAGGGAGGGGCGCGCCAAGTATAAAATGGCAAGTAAAAAGCTAAAAGCTAAAAGTTAAATGCGAAAAAGGGGAGGGGCAAATCGGGAGAGGGCAAATCGGGAGAGGGCAAATCGGGAGAGGGCAAATCGGGAGATTTGCGGTCCCGGGGGGAGAATGAAAAAATTCGTGTGAGTGGGTTCACGCGAATTTTTTTTTGCAGGTGCAAGAAGGATCTCGGTAATATAGGTTAGTGCAGCGGCGTTCGAGGTGGCATGAGCGCAAGCCGGAGGGGGCATCTCAGTTGGTACACGAGGTGACGGGGTCGCAGGCGTTGACTCCGGCGTGTGCGGCGCAAACTGTGGCGCAATCCGCGCAACCGGGTTGTACGTCAAAGAACCCGTCGTTACAGACACAGCAAATAGGGGGACCGGATTGCGCGTGTGCGGGCGTGGGCGCGACGACACTGACGACGATGGGAATCGCCGCCGCCCCCGCGACGATGCCCGCGCGTTTCAAAAACTGCCGCCGCGAGATGCCGCGCATTTCATGCGGCAAGGTTACGGGTTCTTGCAGCAGCTCGTTCAGCTGCCCCAACGCATACCAGACCGTTTGCTCGTTTGCGGATGACTCGAGCTGCAAGGTGTGCGCGATCTCTCGGACGCTGCGTTTGCCGTCACAGGCGCGCCAAACGGCAGCGGCGGCGGGAGAAAGGACGTATGCTTTATCGGTCTTGCGGTCAAACACAAGCGTTTCGTCGGATGCCGTTTGGATGACGAGGTCGTCGCGGCGCGCGAGGGGGAGGATGGTGTGTGACATGTCTGTTGCCTGAGAAAAACGATCGCGCGGATGTCCCCATCAGGGGGGAGGGCATAGCCCGGGAAGACAATTTGCCAAAGTGGACCCGACCGTTTGGCAAAAACTATCACATTGATCGCAGTTGGTATAGCTGTTGCCGATTCCGTTCGCGCACATACAGCACCATATGTTAACCGACTGGGCGTGGGCGGGTGAGGGGGCGACAATGCTGACGACAACGGGAATTGCAACCGCACCGGCGACCACGCTCGCGCGTTTGAGGAACTGCCGCCGAGAAATGCCCGCCAACTCTTTTGGCAAGGTGACCGGTTCGACGAGCAAATCGTTCAACTGTCCGAGCGCATACCACACGACCTGTTCGTTTGTTGGCGTGTCGGCGGACAAGTACTGCGCAATCTCTTGCACCGAGCGAGCGCCGTTGCAGGCGCGCCATACGGCAGCTGCCGAAGGCGAAAGGACATACGCCTTGTCCGTGCTGCCGTCATAGACCAGCGTTTCACCCGGGACGGTTTGGATTTGAAGCCCGTCCTTGCGAGCCAGAGGTAGCGTCGTGCGACTCATATTCCCTCCTTGCTTGAGGTTGACCGGAACTGACGATCAGTATAAGCCCGCAAGTTGAGCGGTGTCAATGGGGAGGGCAAATCGCAAATCGGGAGATTTGCGGTCCCGGGTTTAGCCGAAACCGGAGCGACCGCCGCCGCCGCCGCGGGAGCCGCCGCCACCGGAGGAGCGGAAACCGCCGCCGCCGCCGCCGCTCCAACTGCTGCGCCCGCCGCTTCCGCTGCGCGAGCTGCCGCGCGAGGGGCTGAAGGAGGGGTTGCTTTTGACAAAGGATTCGGCGGTGGTGTTGAGCATGGAAAAGAAACCGGCGGAAATGCTGTTGAGCGAATTGAAACTTGCGCCCGCGGCGTCGTTGAGGGTGGGCAAGACGGGCGTTTGCGCCTGACCCCCGGCGCGCGCCTGACCGCCGGCCAAAGTCTCCCGGTTGCCTGCGGAAGAGGAGGTGGAGGGGAAGGGGTCGGCGCGGCGACCGCCGCCGGATGTGCGGGTCGAGCGGGTGGCGGGGATGCCCATGGAGGGGAGGGGGATATACCAGCGCGGGGCGGGGGTGTCCACGCGCGCGAATTGTTCGACCCATTTTTTGTCAATGCCAAAGGCGACGGCGTAGGGGAGATATTTTTCAAATTGTTCTTGAGCGTCGGCGACGTTGGTGTATTTGTCAATGCGCTCGAGATAGCGACGAAAGGCGTTCCAGCGCGCGGCGGCTTGGGACCCCTGCGGCGTTTTGCGCGGCATGTAGCGGGCGAGATGCATGAGGGCGAGACAGAGGATAAAGAGAACGACCCACGGGGCGAGCGCGGACCAGGAAAAGGCGAGGCCGGAGGTGTAGGCGATGCCGATAAAGATTTGAAAGAGAAAGGCGGCGGGACAGAGGAGCGCGAGAAGGACCCAGCCAAAGCGATAGAACGCGGCGCGGACGTGATCGGGCCGCGTCTTGAAATAGCCGAGTCGCACGAGTTCGGCATAGAGCGCGTCGAACATTTCGTCGCGCGAGGCGGTGAATTTTTCGCGGATATAGCCGATATTGCGGCTGGTCTCGCCGCGAAAGAGTTTGAGCATGAGCTCGCGTTCGTATTGATGTTGAAGGGGGGGGGCATCGGCGCCGATGCGCTCGTAGACGTAATCATCGTTGAGGTCGGAGGTTTTGGCGCCCGCGGGCAGGGCGGTGATGGTGATGATGCCGCGCCGCGCCCAGTCCACGAGGGTGGCGAGGATGTCGCGGACGTTTGCCTCTTCGTCAATCAGGGTCCCGGCGAGCGCGGGAGTGAGGACATTGCCCGAGCCGGGCGGGTCCTGGGGCGGTTCGGCGATAAATTCGGCGGGGAGGGCGGTCGCGCGGTCGCGTCCGCCGAGATACCAGAGGAGGAGCAGGGACAAGCTGCCGCCGATGAGCAGGAGCCAGGTGGTGACGGTGGAATAGAAATTGAACTGCTCGGCGGCGATGGCGTCAATCTCGGCTTGCGCGTCGGCGAGGTCCTCGGCGCGCTGCCAGGGTTGGACGGACTGGGTGACGACGCCGTGGGGAAACTGGACGCGGATTTCCCATTCGGTGTCGGGAGGAAAGGGACCGCCGGTGAATTGGACGGTTCCCCCGTCAATGATTTGCGCGCCGCCCGACGCGCTGCCGTCGGTATAGGTCTCGGCGAGAATTTGGTCGGTGGGAAAATTCCCGGGCAGATGGACGGTGACGACTGATTGATGAATGGGATAGCCGCGGTCGGCCTCGATAAATTTCCACCAGAACTGGTCGCCGCCGTCATAGATGCGGAGCGCATCGGACAGGGTGTAGCGGAGCTGAAAGGTGCGAACGGCGTCGGTGGTGGGCGAGAAATACCAGGTGATGGTGCGCTCGCCGCTCCCCGACTCGACGCTAAAGGTGTTGGGCTCCTCGGTGTCGGCGCGCGTGTAGGGCTGTCCGTTTTCGCTGACGCCCTGAAAGACCAGGGACGAGACGCGGTTAAAAGGGATGGCGCGAAAGGCAAAGCGAAAGGGTCCGCCCTGAAAATCCACGACCCACGTTTCGACGACGTTGACGCTGCCGTCGCTGTTGATGGTCATGTCGGCATCGCGCTGCCGGACGGTGACGGAGCGGTCCTGGGCGTTGGCTTGTAAAGGGAAAAGCGCGAATAGAAAGAATACGAGTAGGAGGAGGCGTGAGGGTTTCATGGGTACGGATTTTCGATTTTTGATTTTCGATTTTCGATTTTTGATTGCTGATTGAGGATGAAAGGAGAATGAATGAAGGTATTTTAGCGCGGATCGGCGCGAATAATTGCAAATGATTGCAAAGGAATAATTTATGAATGCGCGATGCTCAAGTTCGCCTGGATGACGCCGCGTTTGCCGTTGGTGCGCCAGTGAGGGTCGAGTTGGTCGAGGTGTTGGACCTGTGTGGCTTCAAGACCGACGACGAGTTCGGATTTCATGGTGCGGAGGGCGACGAACGGCGTCGGAAAATAGCGGGTGGTATAGTCAAAGGCGATGGTGGGTTTCCAGTGCGCGTCGCCGACGAGACGACGATAGTTTACATCGCCTTTCAGGATTGAGAAATCGGCGGTCTGAAAGAGTTTGTAGAGGTCGTCGGGCATTTCGAAATAATGCAGGGATGTGGGATAGAACCAGTGGACGCGCAGTTCGAGACGATTGTTTTTGAGATGAGCGCGCAGGCGTTGGGCCACGCCGCGCGTATCGGCGTTGGCGTTCTCGAACGCGCGGAGGGTGTGCTCGACATCCTGCGGCATGGCGTCGGACACGTAAAAGGGTTGGGGTTTGAGATGGAGCGTGATTTTTTTGACAAGGTCAGAGGTCAGGCATTGGTCAATGAGCGCGAGATCGAGCGCGAGCTCGGTTCCGGCGTTGTCGGCGACATAGGCGAGCTGATCGAGGGGACGCGCGGTGAGAAAGGCGAGGACGCGCGGCGCATCGTCCACAAGGAGGTTGGCGTGCTCGTCCTCGGGGCGCGCGGCGCGCCCGACGGTTTGTTCGACGTTATACGAGAGGTCAACGCGGTTGCCCCAGAGAGCGGCGTGTAAAAGATTGCTGATTGCTGCTCGCTGATTGCTGATTGTTGATTCCAGGACTGTTGCGACGCGGGCGGGGGCGGCGGTGGGGACGAGTTCGGCTTGTTTGTCATGAAAAAAGGGGTCTTTTTCGTGCCAGGCGCCGAGTTGGAAATAGCCGACGATTTCGAGGATGCGGCGATAGAAAAAGGTCTCCGCCCAATACCAAGGGACGTCGAGCCAACTGCGTCCGATGTATGGCTTGGAGGCGTCGCGCCAAAAATCGTGGTCGGGTGTGTTTTCGCGCAAGGGTTCAATTGTGCCCGCAAGGAGCTCGGCGTGGAATTTTTTGAACGCGCGTTTGAGGTCGGGTGAAAAATAGGGGGCGTCAATCAGCCCTTGCAGGATGTTGGGGTCGCGGACCTTGAGCGTGTTGTGAGCGAACGAGTTTGGGTCGCCGGTAGAGAGCAGGGGCGGGACGGTGGCGAGATCAATGAGCGGTTTGGGAAGGTGAGGGCGGGAGGGCATGATGGATTGATGATTTTGGATTGATGATTTTGAACTTTTGATTTGAAATGTGCAGGCGGATAAGTGGAAAATCAAAAAGCCAATCGGGTCAAAAGCCGAGACCGCGTTCTTTGAGCGAGACAAATTTGCCGTGCGCGCCGATGACGAGATGGTCGAGGACTTCGATATCCAGAAGGGTCCCGGCTTTGATGATTTCGCGGGTGATGGCGGCGTCTTCGGGCGACGGGGTGGGGTCGCCGCTGGGATGGTTGTGGGCGAGGATGATGCCGGTGGCGTTCTGGCGGACGGCTTCGCGAAAGAGTTCGCTGATGCGGACGACGGTGGTGTGGACGGAACCCTGATAGGCGCGCGGGCGGGCGAGGACCTGATTCTTGGTGTTGAGCAGGAGGATTCGCATTTCTTCTTGTTCGAGCACGCCCATGTCGGATAACATGCGCGCGGCGTCGGCGGGAGACGAGATGCGCGGTTTTTCTTCGGGGTTGGCGGCGGCGATACGGCGCCCCAGTTCGAAACAGGCATAGAGCTCGATCGCCTTGACCTGTCCGATGCCCTTGATGGCGGCGAGTTCGCGGATGGGCACGCGGGCGAGACCGGCGAGGCGGCCGCACTCTTCGAGGAGATGGGCGGACACTTGCATGACGTTGACGCCCTTGTAGCCCGTGCGCAAGAGGATGGCAATGAGTTCGGCATCGGACATGACGCTCGGGCCGAGATGCCAGAGGCGTTCGCGCGGGCGCTCGTCGTGCTGCATGGCTTGAATGGTGTGGGCGGGATGTTCGCGTGCTTTGCGGGGCATCAGAACCAACCTTGTTTTTTGAAATAGATGAGCATGCCGACGGGGATGGCGATGAGGGAGATATTTACAATCCAAAAGGCGACGGATTCGCGAAAGGGCATGAGTTCGAAATTCATGCCGCCCCAGCCGACAATGAACGAGATGGGAAGAAAGATGGTGGCGATGATGGTGAGGGTTTTGGTGATCTGGTTGAGTTGGTTTGACTGGACCGAGAGATAGGTGTCGAGCGCGTTGCCGAGCAGGTCGCGCCCGGTCTCGATGAGTTCGTAAATACGCGAGAGACGGTCATAGACATCGCGAAAATAGAGGGCGGTCTTGGCGTCAATGATGCCATAGCGCGTGCCCGCGAGGGCGTTCATGACGTCGCGCATCGGGGCGACACTGCGGCGCATCTGAATGTATTCTTGTTTGAGTTGAAAGATGCGGCTGAGCGTTTGGGGGGTCGCTCTGGTCAGAGTCTCGTCTTCGATGAGATCAATCTCGTCGTCCATTTTGTCGAGCATGGGAAAGAGGGAATCGGTCATTTCGTCAACGATGAGATAGAGCAGGTAATCGGGACCGAGCTCCTGGCGTCTGGGGTCGGCAAGACAACGTCTCAAGGCGTGATCAATCTCGGGCAGGGGATCGTTATGGATGGTGATGATGAAATCGCGGCCGAGAAAAACTTCGAGCTCGTGATCGTGCATCTCGCCATCCTCGCGGACGAGGACATGGACGGTGATGAAAAGATAATTGCCAAAATCGAGGACTTTGGCGCGCTCGTCAAAAGAGCGGACATCCTCCATGGCGAGGGGGTCGAGTCGAAAGTTTCGTTGGAGGGCGTCGAGTTGTTCGGGGGTGGGGTTGAGGAATTCGTGCCACTTGAAAGCGTGGCGACCGCGCCCAAGCTCGACAAAGCGCGAACCGTCGGGACCGGGTTCCGAGTTATTGGCGATGGTCGGGGGAACAGGAACGGACATGCGGGATATTGTACTCGGGACGATAGGGTATGTAAATGGGCGTTGTAAGCTCACAAACACCAAACTGTTTGCCCATCCAAACAAAAACCGCAATTGTTGTTTGGATGCGCGCTGATTGTTTGTTACAATGAAATCATGATTTACCTGGACCATTCGGCAACCACGCTGGTTGACGCGCGGGTGCGCGACGCGATGCTGCCGTATTTTACAGAGGTGTTTGGCAACCCGTCGTCGCTGCATCGTTTTGGGCAGGCGGCGCTGGCGGCGGTGGATGGGGCGCGGCAGACGGTGGCGGATATTTTGGGCTGCGAGCCGCGCGAGATTGTGTTTACGGGGAACGGGACGGAAGCGAACAATCTGGCGCTGCGCGGGGTGGCGCAGGCGGTGTGTGCGCGCGATTCGCGGCGGAACCAGATCATTACGACGCCGATCGAGCATCATGCGATTTTGCGGACATGCGAACAGTTGGAACGGGAGTTTGGGTTCGAGATCACGTATGTGCCGGTGGACCGCCGGGGTGCCGTGGAGCCGGACGAGGTCGAACGCGCGATTACCGACCGAACGATTTTGATTTCGGTAATGTATGCCAACAACGAGGTGGGGACGATTGAGCCGGTTGCAGAGATCGGAGCGCTGGCGCGGCGCAAGGGGGTTTATTTTCACACCGATGCGGTGCAGGCGGGCGGCTATTTGAATGTGAACGTGCGCGAGTTGAATGTGGATTTGATGTCGTTGGGCGCACACAAGTTTCACGGACCAAAAGGCGTAGGGGTTTTGTATTTACGGAACGGCGTGCCGATTCTGCCGGCGCAAACGGGCGGGAACCAGGAACGGGGACGACGCGCGGGAACGGAAAATGTGCCGTACATGGTGGGATTCGCCAAAGCGTTAGAGTTGGCGCAGGGGGGGCGAAACGCGAATAACGCGAAATTGCGCGAAAACCGCGAAAAGTTGGTGGAGCGATTGTTGGAAGGGATTCCGGGCGCGGAATTGACGGGCGCGCCGGACGCGCGTTTGCCGGGACATTCCAGTTTTGTGGTGCCCGGCGTGATCGGGGACGAGATGGTCTTTGCGCTGGACCTGGCGGGTGTGGCAGTTTCGACCGGGTCGGCGTGCACGGCAGGTTCGCCGGAACCGTCGCATGTTTTGGCGGCGATGGGATATGCGCCCGACAAGGCGCGCGGCGCGCTGCGGGTGACGTTGGGGCGGGGGAATACGGATGAGGAATTGGAACGCGCGGCGGTGTTGATTCCGGAAACGGTAAAGCGCGTGCGGGGGTAAAAAGAAAATTACAAGGAGCAGAATATCATGTTGAGCAAATCTTTGCAGGATGCACTGAACGAACAGATAAAAAACGAATTCTATTCGGCCCATGTTTACCTAGCCATGTCGTCATGGTTCGAGGACAAGGGGCTGCCCGGTTTTGCGAAATGGATGCGGGTGCAGTATGGGGAGGAATTGGAGCACGGGCTGAAAATTTTTGATTTTATCAATGACCGTGACGGACGCGCGCTTGTGCTCGGGTTCGATGCGCCGCCCGCGGATTGGAAGTCGCCGCTCGATGTGTTTGAGAATTCGTATGCACACGAGCAAAAAGTGACGGCGATGATCAACGCGCTCTATGCGCAAGCGCAAAAAGAGCCGGACTATGCGACGCTGGTGCTGATGCAGTGGTTTATCAGCGAGCAGGTGGAAGAGGAAAAGAGCGCGAAATTGATCGTGGACCAGCTCAAGATGGCAGGAGACAGCGCGAGCGCGACTTTGATTCTGGATAGAGAGTTGGGAGCGCGGTCGCCGGAAGCGGAAGGCGAGGACGCGACGTAGGGGTCAGCGCGTCTCGCTGTTCGGAGAAAGGTCGCGTGCCGGGGCTTGCTCTTGCTGCGAGGTCACGAGTCTATCATACGAGACCAGCCCACTTTGGGCTGGTCTTTATCCTTGGTTCAGTTGCGCGCGGCGCGGACGTTTTTTGGAGCGTCACTCTGTCACCATGCGGGACGAATGAATAGCGGGAGCGCGCTATCCGCAGGCGCGATTTACCTGAATGGGTAGTAAGTCGAGCAAGACAATGCCCGAACGGGTGGTCCCGCCAGGCAATTTCAGACGGACAACTGTCCATTCGGATACGCGTCACTACCGCCGCGAGTGGGGTCACGCGCGCTGCAATTTCGTATAATTCGCCAAGCGCTGCATTTTGGAATTCAGAAAGGAAAGAGGAGGAGCATGAGCGGACAACACAAATTCATCCTGGATGAAACGCGCCTGCCCCGTGCCTGGTACAACATTAATGCCGACCTGCCGGTGCCCCCCGAACCGATTCTGCATCCGATGACCAAAGAGCCGGTCACGCCCGATTTTCTTGCAGTCCTTTTCCCGATGAACATTATTTTGCAAGAGGTCAGCCCCGAGCGCTGGATCGAAATCCCCGATCCCGTGCGCGACGTGTACAAGTTGTGGCGTCCTACACCTCTGTATCGCGCTCTGAATTTGGAAAAGATGCTCGATACGCCGGCGCATATTTATTACAAGTACGAAGGCGTCAGTCCGGTCGGTTCGCACAAACCGAACACGGCAGTCGCGCAGGCATATTTCAACAAAGAGGCGGGGACCAAAGCGCTCACTACCGAAACGGGCGCGGGGCAGTGGGGCAGCGCATTGGCGATGGCGTGCAATTTCTTTGGCATTGACCTCGAAGTGTATATGGTCAAGGTCTCGTATTTTCAAAAGCCATACCGCCGTATCATTATGGAAAATTTCGGCGCGCAGGTGTTTGCCAGTCCGACCGACCGCACGAGTTTTGGACGCGCGCTGCTCTCTGAGCATCCGGATTCACCCGGTTCGCTCGGCATCGCCATCTCGGAGGCGGTCGAAGCGGCGGCGACATCGGGCGGAACGAAAAAATACGGCATCGGGTCGGTGCTGGGGCATGTGTTGATGCACCAGACGGTCATCGGGCTGGAATCGCTCGACCAGCTCGAAATGGCGGGCGAATATCCCGATATTGTGATTGGCTGTATCGGCGGCGGGTCGAACTTTGCAGGATTCACCTATCCGTTTTTGTGGAAAAAATTCACCGAGGGCAAGAATGTGCGCGTGATCGCCGCCGAACCCGCTTCGTGTCCGAGCGTCACCAAAGGCAAATATGCGTTCGATTATGGCGATACTGCCGCGATGGCGCCGATCGTCCGAATGCATACGCTCGGGCATACGTTCGTCCCGCCGGGGATTCATGCGGGCGGTTTGCGCTATCACGGCATGTCCCCCAGCGTCAGCGCGCTGGTCGAGCACGGCGACATCGAAGGGCGGGCGGTGAGACAACTGGCTACATTCGAAGCGGCTGTCCAGTTTTCGCGCGCCGAGGGCATCATTCCCGCGCCCGAATCGGCGCACGCCATCCGTGTGGCGATTGACGAAGCATTGGAATGTAAAACACGCGGCGAGAAAAAAGTGATCGCGTTCAATCTCTCCGGTCACGGTCACTTTGACATGGGCGCGTATGAATCGTATCTGCACGGACAGTTGGAAGATTACGAATATCCGCAAGAAGCGATCGAAGAGGCGATGGCGCACCTGCCGGACGTGACATTGCCGCAAATGTCGGTCCCCGCGTAACAGGGATGGCTCGGGCAATCCCCGGGATCGCCCGAACCATCCGCGTTGAGAGCTGCTGATGCAAATTCTCGTTTCTGACCCAATCGCCCGCCAGGGCATTGAAATCTTGCAGAGCGCGGCACGGGTGGATGTGCACCCCCAGATCGGCGCGGACATGCTGCAAGCGGTAATTCCCGATTACGATGCGTTGATCGTTCGCAGCCGCACCCAGGTTTCCGCGCCGCTGATCCATGCGGGCACGCGGCTGCGCGTGATTGGGCGCGCGGGCGTCGGCACCGACAATATTGACATGGATGCCGCGTCGGCGCGGGGCGTCGCCGTCGTCAACAGCCCGACGAGCGTCACGATATCGGTGGCGGAGCATACGCTGGCGTTGATGCTCGCCGTCGCGCGTTTTATCCCCCAAGCTGACGCATCACTCAAACAAGGCGAGTGGAACAAACAGAAATTCATGGGCACCGAGCTCAACGGCAAGACGCTGGGCATCATCGGCTTGGGGCGGATTGGCACCCAGGTCGCCTTGCGGGCACATGCTTTTGGGATGTATGTCGTCGCGTTCGACCCCTATATTACGCGCGTCCGGGCTATGGTGTGCGGGGCGCGGCTAGCGGACTCGCTGGAGGAGCTGCTCGGCGAGAGCGACTTTGTTTCGATTCACACGCCGCTTTTGCCGACAACGCGCGGGATGTTTGGTCGGGCTGAACTGGACAAAATGAAACCCAACGCGCGCCTGATCTTTTGTGCGCGCGGCGGCGTGGTGGACGAGCGCGCCCTGCTCGAAGCGCTCGATCAAGGACGCATCGTCGGCGCGGCGCTCGATGTCTTTGAGAATGAACCGCCCGGCGCAAATCCGATTTTGCATCACCCGCGCATTGTCGTCACGCCCCATCTCGGGGCGCAAACCGAAGACGCGCAGACCAAAGCTGCCATAGAAATGGCGGAACAGGTCGTCAAGATTCTGAGTCAATAATTCACCTTACGCATGTCATTTCGAACGCAGTGAGAAATCTCGGTTTCCCGGAGAGATTTCTCGCAAAAACGGCTCGAAATGACATTTACTGCGTAACATGAGTCAATAAGATGAACCAGCAGGTTGTTTTAGGGAATCAAGCTATCGCGCGCGGACTGATCGAAGCGGGCGTGAACGTCGTAACCGCTTATCCGGGCACGCCGAGTTCGGAAATCGTGCCGTCGGTGATTGCGTGGAAAAAGAAACTGGGGCTTGATACCTATGTCGAATGGTCTGTGAATGAAAAGACCGCGCTCGAAGTCGCGCTCGCGGCGAGTTGGACGGGCAAGCGCGCGGCGGTGACGATGAAGCAGGTGGGGCTGAACGTCGCCAGCGACCCCCTTTTGAGCGCGGCATATACGGGAGTGGTCGGCGGACTGGTGCTGGTCGTGTGCGACGACCCGGGACCGTACTCGTCGCAGACCGAACAGGATACCCGGCTCTTTGCCTTGTTTGCCAAAATACCGACGCTGGACCCGAGCACGCCGCGCCAAGCGAAGGCGATGGTGCACGAGGCATTTGCGGTCTCGGAAAAATATCGCATCCCTGTGATTTTGCGCTCGGCGCTGCGCGTTTCGCACGCGCGGCAAAACATCACGCTGGACACGATAGACGTAACGGCGCGCAAGGCGCGCTTTCAAAAAGACCCCACCCGCTGGGCAGCTACGCCGCGCTATCGTCTGTTGCTGCATCGCGAGCTCAATGAAAAACTAAAAAATATAGAGAACGATTTTGAATCGTCAGAGCTTAATGCGCTCAAAGAACCGACGACGGGGCGAGAGTCGCGCCGTTATCCGCTTGGCATCATTGCGGCGGGGGTGCCCTATACGACCGCGCACGAGTTGTTGGACGAATTTGGCGTCGAGACGCCCATTTTGAAAATCGGGACGGTGTATCCTCTGCCGCGCGCCCTGGTGAATGAATTTGTCGAGCGCTGTGAACGGGTGCTCGTGCTGGAGGAACCGGATGCCGCAATCGAGTACCAAGTCCCGGACCGGCGGCGTGTGCTGGGGCGTCTCGACGGGACCGTGCCGAACGCGGGCGAGCTGACGCCCGAAGTGCTGCGTTCTGTGATCGGAGAACTGCTCGTCGAGACGCAAGCGCTGACAAGTGTGCCGCCGCCGCCCGACTCAGGATGGGATGAGCTGCTCAAGACTCTGCAGCTGCCCGTGCGCGCGCCGCGACTCTGTCCCGGCTGCGGGCATCGTTCCGCGTTTTATCAGATTCGGCGTGTCTTTCCCGGCGCGATTTATTCGAGCGATATCGGGTGTTATACACTGGGCACGAACTTGCGCGCGGTGGACACGTGTCTCGATATGGGCGCGGCGATTACGGTGGCGGCGGGAATGTATCACGCGCACCACCTGGACGGCAAGCAGCCGCCGATTGTCGCCACAATCGGCGACTCGACCTTTTTGCATTCCGGGATGACGGGTTTGGCGAATGCGGTCCACACCGGCGCGCGTTTTGTGCTGGTCATTCTCGACAATTCGACGACGGCGATGACCGGCTTTCAGCCGACCGCCGATACGGCGCAGCTTGCCGATGGGACGCAAGGGGCGCGCGTGAGCATTGCCGACGTCGTGCGCGCGTGCGGCGTAAAATTTCTCGTCGAGGCGGACCCATATGACCACGAAGGGTTCACCCGGACCTTGAAAGAGGCGGATGCATTCACGCGCGTCAACACGGGCGGGATTGCGGTGGTGCTCGCGCAGCGTCCGTGCGTTTTGTATGACCGCGCGCCGCTCGATGCGCATCCAATCAAAGTCGAGGTCACGGATGAGTGTGACGGCTGCAAGTATTGTCTGGTCGCGTTCGAATGTCCCGCGCTCGTGATGAACATTCAGACGAACAAGGTAGAAGTTGACCGGCGCAGCTGCGTAGATTGCGGGGAATGTATTGACGCCTGCTACAAGGGTTTTATCGTCGAGTCGCAGCCGATGACGATTTTCGAGTTGGCGACCAAAGTCGGGGCGGAACAGGGACTGGCGCCGTGAGGTGAACAAGAGACGGGTGGCGAAGCCAAAGAGCTCACCATCCGTCGCCTTTTGCGATGGGAACAAATATTATTCTTGCAGGGATTGGCGGTCAGGGTGTGTTGTTTGCGCATCAAGTGCTGGCAGAGTGCGCTGTTACGCAGGGCTGGCAGGTGACCGGCGCCGAGACGCACGGAATGAGTCAGCGTGGCGGTTCGGTGGTTTCGCACCTGAAAATGGGCGATTCGGATGCGCCGTTGATTCGCAAAGGCACCGCCGATTTTTTGATCGCGCATGACGTGGGCGAAGCGTACCGGAATCTCGCCTTTGTGCGTCCGGGCGGCACGGCGATAGTCAACACGGCGCTCGCCGATTTTCCGGATGTGCGGGTGCGCGCGCGGCTCGATGCGTTGGATATTACGCTTGCGATGTTTGACGCCGACCGCGCGGCGCAGCAGCTGGGGCGCGCCTCGGTCGCAAATCTCGCCTTGCTCGGTTATGCCTGTCATTGCGAGAATTTTCCCTTTACGCGCGCGGCAGTGCGGGAGACGATTGCGCGCGTCGCTCCTGCCCGTTTTGCGCAGATTGACCTGGAAGCATTTGACATGGGATGGCAGGCGGGAGCGCCAAGTTGGAGTTGGGAGACCCCGGAACAGGATGCTGCCGCATCGCCGGTTTCTCAGCGCCAAATTTCGAACACATGAAACCGTTTGAATTTTTCAAGCCCGCCACGATCGGCGACGCGAGCAAAATCCTTGCCGATTACGGTCGAGAGGGACGCGCGCTGGCGGGCGGCACCGACCTGCTGATACGGATGAAACGCGGTCAATGGACGCCGCGTGCGGTGGTCAGTCTCAATCGCATCGCCGCGCTGCGCGCGATGGAAATGAACGGCGAACTGCAGCTCGGCGCGCGTGTGACGCTGGGCGAGATCATCCGGTCAGCGGAGGCGCGAGGACAATTTCCCGTACTGGCGCGCACCGCGTCAAAAATGGCGGGCGTCCAGGTGCGTTCGCTGGCGACCGTCGGCGGGAATTTGTGCAATGCGTCACCTTCCGCCGACATGGCGCCGCCGTTGATCGCTCTGGGCGCGCGCGCAGATATTGCCGGCAGAGACCATGAGCGCATCCTGCCGCTCGAGGATTTTTTTGTCGGACCCGGACAGAACGCGCTCGTTCCCGGCGAAATTTTGCGCGCCATTTTTATCCCGCGCCCTGCGGACGGATTTTTTTGTTCCTATGTCAAGCTCGAGCATCGTGAGGCGATGGATATTGCGATTGCGGGGGTTGCCGTTTCGGCGCAACTTGCAAAGTCCGCCGCCGAGATTCGAAATTGCCTGGATGTGCGGATTGTGTTGGGCGCGGTCGCGCCCGTGCCGCGCCGCGCCAAGCGCGCCGAAGAGATTCTGCGCGGCAATGACTTGACACGGGAGCGGATTCAGGAAGCGGCGCGTCTGGCGGCGAGCGAGGCGCAGCCCATTGACGATGTGCGCGGCAGTGCATGGTATCGGCGTCAAATGATCGAGGTGTTGACGCGACGGCAGTTGTTGGCATTGATGACCGCCCCGCTGTGATGCGGGACAATCTCTTACGGATGGCAAAAATGCGTTTTCCAATCTTACTTGTGGTGAACGGCGAGGAACACGAGCTCGAAATTGATCCGCGCCGCACGCTGCTCCAGACGCTGCGGGAGGAATTGGAGCTGGGCGGCACGCATTTGGGGTGCGACAGCGGCGACTGTGGCGCCTGTACGGTGCTGTTGGATGGCGAACCTGCGCCGTCGTGTCTCGTGCTGGCGGCGGACTGCGACGGGCGCGCGATCGTGACGGTGGAAGGGCTGCTGCAGAACGGCGAACCGCACGCCGTACAAAAGGCGCTGGTCGCGCAGGGCGGGATTCAATGCGGATACTGCACGCCGGGCATTGTCGTATCGTCCGTTGCGCTGTTGCGCGCAAATCCGAACCCGAACGAGGCGGAGGTGCGCGAAGCGATTGCGGGAAATCTGTGTCGCTGCACGGGGTATCAGAAAATCGTGGAAGCAGTCTTGGCTGCGGCGAAATGAGGCAAATGTGTCAGACGCGACAAAACCACCCAATGGCTCCGGCAGCCAATCACCGGGCATCATCGGCAAACGGGTCCCGAAACTGGATGCGCTGGACAAGGCGACGGGACGCGCGCAGTATGGGCATGATGTGACTCTGCCCGGGATGCTCGTCGGCAAAATTCTCTATGCCAATGTGCCGCACGCGCGCATCGTCTCGGTAGATATTGCGCGCGCGCAGAAACTGCGCGGCGTCAGAGCCGTCATCACGGGCGCAAACAATCCCGGGCGCAAATTCGGTTATGGCACTGACAATACGCCCCTCAAGGGCGACAAGGTGCGCTGTCGGCGGGATGAAGTGGCAGCGGTCGCCGCCGTTGACGAGGATACCGCGAACGAGGCGTTGGAGCTGATTCGTGTCGAGTATGACGAGCTGCCTGCGGTCTTTGACCCGCGCGCCGCGCTGGTCGAGGGCGCGCCGAAAATCCACCACGACAAGCCCTCGAACCTGTTTACCCGGTATGATTATTCGCATGGCGATGCGGAACGCGCTTTTGATTCTGCCGACGTTGTCGTCGAGGGTGATTTTGACCTGCCGTATGTCACACACAGCGCGATGGAAACGGCGTTTTGTCTCGCCGCATTTGATTTGCAGGGGCATTTGACGGTCTGGAGCACGACCCAGATTCCCTTTCTCTTGCAGCGTGACCTGTCCGAGGCGCTGGGCATTCCGGGGCGCGAAATTCGCGTCATTCAGCCCACGATCGGCGGCTCGTTCGGGCGGGGGCTGGATGTTTATCCGTTCGAGCCGATCACCGTCCAACTCGCCCAGGCAACGGGCAAGCCGGTACGCATCTCTTTTTCGCGCACCGAAGAATTTTTTGCCAGCGCGCATCGTCAGCCCGCCATCGTGCGGATGCGCAGCGCTGCCCGGCACGATGGGACGTTGTGGGCGCGCGAGGCGCGGCTCGTGCTCGACGCGGGCGCATATATTTCATGGGGCGCGGTCACGCCGCTCGTCATGATGGAGACGGTTGCCAGTTTGTATCGCGTGCCGCACGCCAAGTTTGTCGCCGACGTGGTGTATACAAACAATCTGCCTACGGGCGCAATGCGCGGCTATGGCAATCCCCAGTCCACTTTTTTTACCGAAGTGCAAATGGACGAACTCGCAGAGAAATTGGGCATGGACCCGGTCGAGTTTCGTCTGAAAAACGCGAACCAGCCGAACGAAGAGACACCGCAAGGGTTGAAAATCACCAGCTGCGGTCTGCGCGAGTGCATCACGGAAGCGGCGCAGCGGATTGGATGGGAGTCGCGGGCGGCAACGGACGAACGACGGTTTGAGACGGACGAACCCCATGTGCGCCGCGGGGTCGGCATCGCGTGCACGCTCAATGTCGGAGGGGGCGCGCGAATTTATCGGAGTGACGGTTGTGGGGCGACGGTCAAGGTGGATGATTTTGGGCGGGTGACGCTGGTGACGGGTTCGACCGAGATCGGACAGGGTTCCGAAACGGCGCTCGCGCAGATCGTTGCCGAAGCGATGGGGGTGCGTCTCGAAGATGTGACGGTCATCAATTCCGACACCTCTGTCAAGCCCTGGGATGTGGGTGTGCACGCCAGTCGGACGACCTTTATTGCGGGAAATGCGGCGTGGCGCGCGGCACAAGACGCAAAACGGCAGATTCTCGCGCACGCGGCGCAGATGTTGAATGTTTCAGCCGACGCGCTTGAAATCGGCGATCGGATCGTGCGGGTCAAAGATGACGGCAGGCAAGTGGCGTTCGACAAGGTCGTGCGCGCGCTGCATTATCGCGAGGGCGGCACGTTTGTGATCGGCACCGGTTGGTATGACCCGCCGACGCAGTTGGTGGACAAGGATACTTATAAGGGAAATATTTCCGCCGCGTTCGGCTTTGGCGCGCAAGCGGTGGAGGTCCTGGTGGATATGGAAACGGGCAAGGTGCGCGTGTTGAGACTGGTTGCCGCGCACGACGTCGGACGCGCGATCAACCCGATGTATTGCGAGGGGCAAATCGAAGGGGGGGTGCAGATGGGCGTGGGCTATGCCCTCACCGAAGAATTGCTGGTGCGCGACGGACAGATCCTGAATCCGACCTTTTTGGACTATCGTGTGCCGACCGCGCTCGATATGCCAGAGATCGAAACCGTGTTGATCGAGACCGCCGACCCGGAAGGACCGTTCGGGGCAAAAGGCGTGGGTGAAATGGGCGGGACACCGACCGCGGCTGCCATTGCCAACGCGATCTTTGACGCCACCGGTGTGCGGCTGCGCCGCTTGCCGATGACGGGGGAACGCGTGCTGGCGGCAATAATCAAGGGCGAGAGCAATGCAGCATCTCAAACTGAACCCTAATCTGCTCGACGTGCCGCTATATATCGCGGGCAAGCCCATCGAAGAGGTGCAAGAAGAATATGGGTTGACCGAGGTAGTCAAGCTGGCGTCCAACGAAAACCCGCTCGGCTTGTCGCCGCTGGCGCTGTCCGCGTTCCAAGTCGCCTTGCGTGACGCGCACCGTTATCCCGCGATGGGAGACCGCAACCTGCGCTGCAAACTTGCGACGCTTTATAACGCGCAATACGATACGACACTCACGCAGGCGAATTTCATGACGGGGAACGGCATCGGCGACATTTTGCGCATGATCGCGGAAGCGTTTCTCTTTGACGGCGGCGAAACGGTTTATTCCAGCCCGACATTTCCGCTCTATCGCATTCTCACCACGCAATTCGGCGGCAATTGCATCCCCGTTCCGCACAAGCACTATCACCACGATCTGGACGCGATGCTCGACGCCATCACACCCGACACGCGGTTGGTCATCCTCTGCAACCCAAACAATCCGACCGGCACCCTGATTTCACGCGACCACGTGGACGAGTTCATGGCGCGCGTGCCCCCGCATGTGGTCGTCGTCTTTGACGAATCGTATTACGAACTGGTCGAGGACCCCCACTATTCCAACGCGGTCGCGTATATCCAACAGGGACGCGACCAGGTTTTGCTGCTGCGCGGTTTTTCCAAAGTGCACGGCATGGCGAACCTGCGACTCGGTTATGCGCTGGGAACGCCGGCAATGATCGAGTATTTGCATCACGCGCAAATTGTGTTCAACACGGGCGACCCGGTTTTTTACGCTGCCATGGCTGCATTGGACGATCATGCGCACATCGCCCGCGTGCGCGAATTGATTGCCACCGAAAAACACTATTTGTATGAGGGTTTCTCTGAGCTCGACCTGACGTTTATTCCCACTGCCGCAAATTTTATTCTGCTCGTGGACCTGCCGCGTCCCGCGCAATTCATTTATGAGGAATTGCTCAAGCGAGGCGTGATTGTGCGCGTGCCTGCCGGTTTTGGGCTGCCGGACGCGCTGCGCGTCACCATTGGCACGCACACACAGAATGAGATGTTTTTGCGCGCGTTGCAGGATGTTTTGCACAATAATCACACGGAGCAGCAGGCATGACATTTGTAAAACGCATCGAACGCGTGGCGCTGGCGGTCCCGGACCTGGAACAAGCCCGCGCCTTTTTTGAACAGTGTTTTGGCGCTGAATTTTTGCCCATCGAAAACATCGAGGATATGGGCATTCGCTATCAACCCTTTAATGTGGGTGAAAGCAGAATGGAACTTTTGCAGGCGACGCGCGACGATTCACCGGTCGCGCGTTTTCTCAAGGCGCGCGGCGGACCGGGCGTGCATCACATCACCTTTGAGGTGGACGACCTCGACGCGGCGGTGCGGGAGTTTGAAGCGCGCGGGGGAAAAATCGCGTATCGTCACAACTATGCCCCGGGCGTCACGTTCGAGGGCAAGGTGTGGCGCGAGGCGTTTGTGCATCCGAAAGAGGCATTCGGGGTGCTCATTCACCTGGCGGAGAAAAAGCCGGCGCAGACCTGACCCTTTTGCTCGACCGTCCGAGTGCAAACCGGGCGCAACCCAAAAGAGGGGAGCCAATGCCAGACAATGATCTCTTTCGCTGTAGTGGCTTTGCCCGTATTCTCTGTTCGACAATCGCATTCAGTGTCGCAGCGCGGCTGTCTTGTGCCGGCGCGATCCTTGTGGTCGCGCCGGCATTTTTTGCGTCCTTGACGTCCGGGTCGGTAACGGTTTTGGTAACGAATTCGTTGCGCTTGCGCGGTATATTGGTTCTATAGACACTCTACATTGCACGACCAAAAGGAGCCAATCACCATGTACGACCTCGTTATTTTTCTGCACGTTGTCGGAGTATTTGTGTTTCTGCTTGCGCACGGCGCTTCGAACGCGGTCGCATTTGCCTTGCGCCGCGAACAGAATATGGAACGGGTGCGCGCGCTCTTGCTGCTTTCGCCGAGCACATATGGGATGATGTGGGGCGGGCTGCTGCTCATTCTGGTGACGGGGATCGCGGGCGGATTCCTGTTGAATTGGTGGGGGCAGGGCTGGATTTGGGCATCGCTGGCGCTTTTGGTCGTCATCATCGTCGCCATGTCGGTCTATGCCGAGCCGTATTATAGCGGTCTGCGGAAAGCGGCGGGACTGCCATACAGAATCAAAGGCAAACCGCAGCCGCAAGAGCCGCCCATTGGCGATGCGGAATTGGCGCGGATGTTGGAATCGCCGCGAGCGATGTATAGCTCGCTGATCGGATGGGCGGGGCTGCTGGCGCTTTTGTGGTTGATGATGTTCAAACCATTTTGAGGTTTGTTGGCGCGCCGTAACGCCTTTCGTAACGCTCCCGTTACGCTCATGCGGTACCCTATGCGGGAAAGAGTTGAATGCAACGCCAATCCTGGCAAGGGGGTGCCGTATGACGAGTCGCACGTTTTTTGCAATTCGGACCAAACACGCTGTTGTCGCGCTCGGGATTCTGCTCGGGGCATCAAGCGTCATGGGCTGTGGGGCAAGCGGGGGTGCGGGCGGCGCACAGATCGCCATGAAGAATTATCAATTTGCGCCGCAGACGCTGTACGCCCACCCCGGCGAAATCACACGGCTCGTTGTCCGCAATGACGATGCGGTGAGTCACACTTTTACCATCCAGGAACTCGGCGTCAATCAAAATATCCCCGCACGCGGCAATGCGGTAGTCGAGTTTACACCGCAGACTACAGGCGTCTATGCGCTTGTCTGCCTGCCGCATCCCAACATGCGCGGGACCATTGAGGTCAAACCATAAGGGGGTAACATCATGTTCGGCAATCTCATCGTGCTAGTCATTCTCATCGCGCTGGTCGTCCTCTTTGGCTGGCTCACCTATCGCGCGATCCGTTCGAAAAAGATGTGGGTAAAAATTGTCGGCGGCATTTTGGGCACATTGGCGACGCTGCTTTTTGCCGCGATCACTTTTGGCGTCGGCAAGGGGTTTATGACGGTGTATATGCCGCCTTCGGCGCTGGACGCGAATCTCAAGGTCGAAGCGACGCCCGAACAGATCGCCCGCGGCAAATATATCGCCCAGGTGAGCTGCGCGGGCTGTCATGACCCGGACAAGACCGGCGTGTTGGTCGGCGGCATGGATTTTAGCAAAGAGATTCCAATCCCTATTGGGAACATGGTCTCGCGCAACCTCACTCCGGCGGGCATCCTGGCAGAGCGCACGGACGGGGAACTGTTTCGGGCGATCCGTCACGGCGTTACCAAGGACGGGTCTCTTGCCGGGTTTATGAGTTTTATGCCGTATCGTGATTTGAGCGACGACGACACCAAGGCGCTGATCGCCTATATGCGTTCGCAGCCGCCGACGCCGAACGGCAACGATCTTGCGCAAGGCACGCAATTCAATGCGCTGGGATTGTTGTTTATGGGGGCGGGGATGTTTCCGATTCCTGAAGCGCGCATGGGGGTCATCACCGCGCCTGCGCCGGGCGCAAATGCCGAGTATGGGAAATACGTGGCGACCTTTGGCGAATGTCGCGGCTGTCATGGACCGAACATGACCGGCGCCGAACCGAGCGCCATGGACCCGGTGGGTGTGCCCAATGCGCGCCTCTTTACAGCGCAGATTTCGCACGAGGATTTTGTCAAAATGATGCGCACGGGCAAGCGTCCCGATGGTTCGGATCTCAAAATGCCGTGGGAAAACGCCGCCCAAATGAACGATGAGGACCTGGGCGCGCTCTACGAATATCTCAAAAGCGCGCAATAAACGATTTGTGGTAACGGTCCCGGGGCGTGTGCTGCAAAAGCATGCCACGCTCCGGGTCGTTTGCAGCGTCTCTTGGGGTTCGTACAAGTATAACTTGCTTGCCGAAACGGAAACCGGGGTTAGTCCCTGGAACGCGAATCGGCGCGAATCGTTCGCCAAACTGCGGCTTGCACGAATCTCCACAAAATGCTTGGGACAAAATAGAATTCGCGTAAATTCGTAATGATTCGCGAGGATTCGCGTTTTCCAGTATCTGGCTCATTCAAGCAAATTCGGGAAATTGTAAATTTACGAATCCTTACGGGCGACCGCCGGAAGATGGGAAAAAGGTAACGACATGGCCAAGCCAGGTGATCTGAAACTCCAGGATGGTTCCCGCATTGCCGTGATCGGCGGCGGACCGGCAGGGTCGTTCTTTGCCTATTTCACCCTGATGTTGGCGGACCGCGTTGGGTTGGACCTTGAAGTGGACATTTATGAACCGCGCGATTTTTCGTTGGTCGGTCCGCCGGGGTGTAACATGTGCGCGGGCATTGTGTCGGAATCGCTGGTGCAAAACATGGCGGCAGAGGGCATCAATTTTCCGCCGAGCGTGGTGCAGCGCGGGATAGATTCGTATGTGTTGTATATGGATGTCGGCGCGGTCCGCATTGATTCCTCGCGGCGCGAGGCAAGAATCGGCGCAACCTTTCGCGGCAGTGGTCCGCGCGATGTCAAAGATGTCAAATGGGACTCGCTGGACGGCTACCTGATGAACCTCGCGCGAGACAAGGGAGCCAAGCACATTCGCGCGCGGGTGAACAAGGTCGAGTGGGACGCGGACCCCGCGACTATTCCTTTGGCGGAGCGGCGACTGACGCTCAAGACGCAGGATGGCAAAAGCCAAACGTATGATTTTGTCGCCGTCACCACCGGGGTAAATACCGCGCTCTTGAAGGTATTTCAGGAATTGAATATCGGCTATGACATGCCGCGCACAACCAAAGCGCATATTCGTGAATACTATCTGGGCGACCAGGCGATCGAGAAATATATCGGCGCCTCATTCCACGCCTTTTTGCCGACACTACCCAATATCGAATTTGCCGCGATTGTGCCCAAGGGCGAATATGTCACGTTGGCGTTGTTGGGAGAGGACATTGACAACGCGACGGTGGATGCGTTCATGGCGGACCCCGCCGTGAAACAGTGTATGCCGCCCGGTTTTGAGTTTGACAAGATTGCGTGCTGGTGCGGACCGCGCATCAATCTGGCGGGCAGCGCGCAGCCGTATGGTGACCGCATCGTCTTTGTCGGCGACAGCGGGGTAACGCGACTCTATAAAGATGGCATCGGCGCGGCGTATCGCGCGGCAAAAGCGGCTTCGACCAACGTCGTTTTTCACGGCATTGCGCGCGAGGATTTGGCGAAACATTACGGCGCATTCTGCCGCGCGATGGAATCGGACAACAATTTGGGCAAGTTTATGTTTGCGGTGGTGCGCCAAATCCAACGCTTTCGTTTTTCGCGGCGCGCGATTTTGCGAATGGCGATGGAGGAACAAAAACGTCCGCCCACCGCGCACGGCGGGATGAGCATGGTGCTGTGGGACATGTTTACGGGGAGCGCGCCGTATGGGGATGTGTTCAAGCGAACTCTGCATCCTGTATTCTGGTCGAACCTGGCTTGGAATATGGCGGTTTGTCTTGTGGGACGCCAAGACGTCTCACGCCCAACACAGAGCGCATTAGAGAGCGGGAATCAATAGGGCGCGGCTGAACGCGGCACGCGCGACATTGTCGTTCGAGTTTTTACGGGGGTCATCATGGACAAAGGGGCGCTGGGCAAAGAGTATGAAGCGGGGACGGTCATTGTGCGGCAGGGCGAAACGGGCGATTGCATGTTTGTCGTACAAGAGGGACAGGTCGCGGCGACAATCGAACAGGATGGACAGGAGAGCATGCTGGGGCTGTTGGGCCCCGGCGATTTTTTTGGCGAGATGTGCGTGTTTGAGAAACAGCCGCGCGGCGCGACGGTGCGCGCGCTCACGAATGCGCGCGTGCTGACGGTGGACAAAAAGGGTTTGCTGCGTCAAATCACGGTTGACCCGACGCTCGCGTTCAATCTCCTCGAAAAAATGTCCGCGCGCATCCGCACGCTCAATAGTCAGGTCGCCTGGATGGACGGCGAACAGAACTTGCGCAAATGATCCTGCCGCGCAGCGCCCGCCACGGCGCAGCTGGTTCGATGCGCGAGTGAAACAAGGGCGAATTGAGCAATCGAATGAAATCCGCAAGCATCGGGTCTGTTCCCAACCTTCGTGAATCCGTCGCCACTCTAAATCCCAGGTGGCTGCCGTGGATGCGCGCGCTATGGATGGTCATCGCTCTGAACAGTATTCTCACCTTTGTTTTGATGATTTTCCTGACGCGCCGATTTTCCGAAAACCTCCCCGCGCGCCTCGCCGATGGATTGAGCCGGTTGGGGTGGACGAACGAGAATTATTTTTGGTTTCACGCCGCTTTTATGGGGTTAAGTTTTGTTTGCTATTTTGCGGTCGGGATGTTGATCTATCTTTGGCGCCCGAACGAACGGATGGCTTGGTTCGCCTCCATTCTGCTGATCGCGTTCGGAGGCGAAATCGCCTATCCGCTGTCAGTCGAATTCGCCGCGAGCTGGGCAACTGCCCCGACGCTTTTTCATGTTACGTATCTTGTCAACAATCTATTTTCGTGGGGGTTTCTTGGCGCGTTTCTGGCGCTTTTTCCGGATGGGCGCTTTGTGCCGGGCTGGAGTCGCTGGGTCGCGCTCTTTGGGTTTTGCTTTAGTTTTGGGTTTGGTTTGTTTCCCGCCCAATTTGGCGCGGCGGAGGGCCCGCTCCTTGTGTTTGTCAGCGTCGGAGGACTGATTATCTTTGGAGGGAGTCTGTATGCGCAGGTGTGGCGCTATCGGCATTACTCGACGCCGCTGCAAAAACAGCAAACAAAATGGCTCATCTATGCGTTGGCAATGATCGTGCTCCTTCTCTTGATGACGAGCATGCTGACCTATCTCCTTCTGCCGGTCGCAGAATTCAATCCGGCGGTCGGCGTGACGGCGGACTTGATCTACTTTCTCGCCAACCTGACGTTCCTATTTTTGCCGCTTTCGATTGGGATCGCCATCGTGCGCTATCGTCTGTGGGACATTGATGTCATCATTCGCAAGACGTTGACCTATGCGCTCGTGGCGGCGCTGCTGGCGATCGTATATTTCGGCTCGGTGATTCTGCTGCAACAACTTTTTGCGACCATCAGCAATCAGCGTTCCGAGCTGGTCACTGTGCTTTCGACGCTTGCCATCGCCGCGCTCTTTGTGCCGCTGCGCAATCGCGTGCAGGCGATGATTGACAAGCGGTTCTATCGCAAAAAATATGACGCGCGGCAAGTGCTGCAGAAATTTTCCGAGACCGTGCGCGATGAAACAGACCTTGAGAAATTGACGAACGAATTGCTGGATGTGGTAAATGAAACGATGCAGCCCAAGAGTGTGGGTCTGTGGCTAAATCAAACCCGGGCGTCCGAACGGGAAGAAAAAGGGCTGACTCTGCGGTGAAATTGCCGGGTAGTGTGTCGGACGAGCAGCTATCATCCTGTCACCGGCGATGTAAATTGTCCCGCGCATCAAGGGACATATGTCCCGTTGTTTGATGCCGACTTGGCGGTATGCTGGATGTTATTTCGGATTGACCGTAGGTTTGAGGCGCCAAGATGTCCGTCACCCTGCGCGCAAAATTGGGTCTGTTATTCCTCGCGTTTGTCGCCCTCGTGCTGGTCTCTGTCGGCGCGACCTTGTGGGCGCTCGATTCGCAGCGGACGGACGCGCTCGTAATCAATCTCGCGGGACGCCAGCGTATGCTCACCCAAAGGATGACGTGGCTGGCGCTCGCTCAAGCCGACACCCCCGAACTCGATACCTCGATCCGGCGCTTTGAGCAGACGTGGCACGCGCTGCGTGATGGCGGAGCCACGACGGACGCGCAGGGGCGCAATGTCACGCTCGCCGCCGCCCCCGCCGCGCTGCGCGGGCAACTCGACGACGTTTACGAAACATGGAACGTCTTGCGCGCCGCGCTCGTCGCCCGGGATACCGCCGCGCTAGAGAGGACCGCGCCGCAAATTCTCGTCGAACTCGACGCCATCGTCAGCGCGTTCGAGGCGCAGGCACAGACTAAAATCGCACAGCTGCAACTGATTCAATTTGCGTCGCTCATCGGCGCGCTGGCTGTGCTGGCATTCGGCTATCACCTCACCAAGACACAGATTGTCGAGCGGCTCGCGCGGCTCGACTCTGCCGCGCAAAGGATCGCAGGAGGTGAACTTGCAGCGGCTGTTGCCCCGATGGGTGAGGATGAGATCGGCGCGTTGGCGCGCGCGTTCGACGCGATGCGCGTTGAAACGGTCGCCGCGCGAGACCACCTCGAAGCGCGCGTGGCGCAGCGCACGCAGGAATTGGATGCCGCGTTCGAGCTGAGTCAGGCAATCGTCGCCGAACTGGACCTCGGCGCGCTGTTTGATTCCGTTACAGCGCGTGCGCGCGCGCTCACCCGCGCACGCGCCGCTGCGGTGTGTCTGCTCGAATCGGATGCGGGCGACCTAGTCCTCAAAGCGACCAGCGGGAACGGCGCGCTTTCGAGAGAATTTCGTCAGGCGTCGGATCGCGGGTTTGCGCTGTGTGTGCTGGGCGGGACAACGGTCCTCGAAAGCGCCGAGTGCGCGTCGTGCGCGTTCTTGCGTGCGCGCGCGCCGGGCAACTGCGCCGCCGCGCCGCTCCGCGCGGGCAAAGAGACGCTGGGCGCGCTGTGTGTGCTGCGCGATACGGCAGAGCCATTCTCGACCGATGAAGCTCGCGCCTTGACCCTGCTCGCCAATTCAGCTGCCGTCGCCATTGCCAACGCGCGCTTGATCGAAAGCGGCAAATTGCAAGCCGAACAGAACGCTGCGCTTGCCGAACGGCAGAGTCTCGCCGCCGACCTGCACGACAATCTTGCCCAGACCCTGGGGTTCTTGAATCTCAAGGTCGAACATGCCCAGGAGCTGCTCGCGGCGGGAAAGGACGCGCGCTCGGCAGCAGAGCTCGGCGGCGCGCGTGCGGCGATCAACAGCGCCTATTTGCAAGTGCGCGCCGCCCTCGTCGGCTTGCGTGAGCCGCCGCCGAACGGTCAAGATTTCGCGCAGCGGCTGCGGGAATGTGTCGAGGCGCAGAGCCGGGACCGTGCGCCCACCGTCGAACTGCAAGTGCAGGAGGGCGCGCTCTTGCTCGCGCCGGTCGTTCAAACGCAGGTCGTTCATATTGTCCGCGAAGCGCTTGCGAATACATACCGTCATGCGCGAGCGCAACACATAAGCGTGTGCGCGACATGCATGGGGGGCGACGCGCAGTTTTGTATCGAGGACGACGGCTGTGGTTTTGACCCGCAGAGGTTGGACAGCGGACACCACCTCGGTCTCGCGATAATGCGCACGCGCGCCGAGCGTTGTGGCGGACGGCTTGAGGTGTTTTCGGCGCCGGGAAAAGGGACGCGCATTGCCGCGCGGTTTCCACTGGAGACCTGTTGAAATGAAACGCTCGAGTATTTTGTTGTGCGACGACCACGAGCTCTTTCGCGCGGGGCTGGCGGGTCTGGTGAACGCGCAAGCCGATTTGGAGGTTGTGGGGCAGGCGTCGGATGGGCTGGAAGCGTTTGCGCTCGCCCGCGCGCTCCACCCCGAATTGATCGTGATGGACATAAAAATGCCGATCTGTGACGGTTTGGAATCCACGCGCCTCATTTGCGCGGAAATCCCGGGCGCGCGAATACTGATGCTGACGGTGCACGACGAAGACGACAAACTGTTCGAAGCGATCAAAGCCGGAGCGAGCGGCTATCTGCTCAAAAACACAAACGCGGCAGAGTTTCTGCGGTCGGTGCGGCATGTGCTGGCGGGTGACGCGGCGCTGCCGCCCAGACTCGCCGCGCGCCTGGTTGACGAATTTGCGCGTATTTCGCGGACGTCGCCCGGCGCAGCGCCCGAAACGGATTCGTCCGATCTTTCGCCGCGCGAACGCCAGGTGCTGAACCTCGTCGCAGCGGGCGCGAGTGACAAAGAGATTGCCGCGCAGTTGTCACTGAGCGTGTATACGGTCAAGAGCCATGTGCGGAGTATTTTGAGCAAGCTGCATGCCGTAAATCGAAGACACGCCGCCCGGCTGGCGGCGCAAGGGGGTCTCGTGGCAAACGGATAATCCCGTTTGTCTTGCGATCCTCCCGGCAGACAGCCGATGCCGGACGCAACCGGCAATTTCAGAATATTTTTGCACTAGTTCTTGCAGCCCCAAGAGCGATCGCGGATCGCTCTTTTTTCATTCTTTGTGCCAAACATGACGGATAGAAATTGTCCGGCGACAGCTCTATGCTCATGGCGTGGATGCGCGGGGACTATTTATCGTCGGGGACTCTATTTTTGCCGACACGCTGGCGGGGATGTTTGCCAACAGCCCGACCGTGCGGGTCGTCGGCTGTGCGCCAACGCCGCGGGCGGCGCTGGCGCATATCCTTGAAACATGTCCCGAAGCGATCATTGTGGCGAGCGCGTCCGGTTCCGAAGATGAGCGCGTGCCCCCGTCTCCAAATGAAACGACCGCGCGCCATTGGGAGCAATTGCTCGTGCAATTTCCCAATATTCCGCTCATTCGCGCCGACCTCGCCGCCGACACCCTGCTCTTGATCACATGCAAACAGATTGATGCGCGTCCCGCCGAATTGATTCATGCTTTGACGGAACTGCCAAAAAAGGATTCGTTGGCGCCGCGTCAGAGTGAGCGGTGACACTGTCTTTGTGAATCCATCACCTGTCACGGCACCATTTCTCGGAGATACCCATGTCTTATAATCTCTCGCGTCGCTCGTTTCTCAAGCTTTCTGCGGCTGCAGTCATCACCCTGCCATTCGCCGACCTCGACATCAAATTGCTCGAGCCAATCTCGGTGGGCAATCCGCTGTCAGAGTATCCCGATCGCGCGTGGGAAAAGATTTATCGCGATCAATATCGCTACGACTCGTCTTTTGCCTTTGTCTGTTCGCCGAATGACACGCATGCGTGCCGGATGCGCGCTTTTGTGCGCAATGGCATCATCCTGCGCGCAGAGCCGAATTATGACGTAGCCAAGTATGCCGACCTCTATGGCAATACGGCAACTCCGCACTGGCACCCGCGCGGCTGCAAAAAGGGGCAGACCTTTCATCGTCGCTTGTATGGTCCCCACCGGCTCAAGGGTCCGTTGATGCGCAAGGGTTGGCAGGAATGGGCGGATGCGGGTTTTCCCGAGCTGGACGCGGCGAACAAGACCAAATTCAAGTTCGACGCGCGCGGATCAGACGAACTGCTGCCCGTCTCGTGGGACACGGCATACAGCTATCTCGCGCGCGGCATGGTTGCGATTGCGAAACGCTATTCGGGCAAAGCGGGCGCAGAATTGTTGCTCCGGCAGGGGTATCCTCCAGAGATGGTCGAGGCGATGGGTGAGGCGGGCACGCGCACCTTCAAGTGTCGCGGCGGGATGGGCTTGCTCGGTGTGATCGGCAAATACGGCATGTATCGTTTTGCCAACACGCTCGCGCTGCTGGACGAAAAAGTACGCGGGGTGAGTGAAGAGGAGGCGCTGGGCGGGCGCAATTGGTCGAATTACACCTGGCACGGCGATCAGGCGCCGGGACATCCGTTTACGACGGGCTTGCAGGCGTCCGACGAGGATTTTAACGATCTACGCAATTCGCTTTTGCATATCCAGTGCGGCAAGAATCTGGTCGAAAACAAAATGCCCGAGTCGCACTTTTTTATCGAGGCGATGGAGCGCGGGGCAAAAATCGTCGCCATCACGCCCGAATACTCGCCGCCTGCGACCAAAGCGGATTATTGGATTCCGATTCGTCCCGAGACCGATACGGCGCTCTTTTTGGGCGTAACGCGCTGGCTCATGGACAATCGGCGTTATGACGAGGACTTTGTCACCCGCTTTACCGATTTTCCGCTGCTCGTGCGCGCGGACAACCTCAAACGCCTGAGCGCGAGCGACGTGTTCCCGGACTACAAGCTGGGGCTTGAAGCGGATAGCTACAGTTTCAAGACGCAGGGGCTGACCCAAGAGCAGTACGAGGTTTTGGGCGATTATGTGGTGCGTGACGCCAAGCGCGGCGAACTCGTGGCGGTCACGCGCGGCGATGTGGGGGAACAGCTGACACAAAAAGGAATCACTCCTGAACTCGATTGGTCGGGACAGGTGCAGCTGGCAGACGGGTCTCAAGTCGAAGTCTTGACGTTGTGGGTAATGTACAAGGAACATCTCAAGGATTACGACCTCGACACTGTCGCCGAGATCACACACGCGCCCAAACCGCTCATCGAAAGATTGGCGAACGACATTGCGACGATTCAACCCGCGGCGATTCACATCGGCGAGGGGATCAATCACTGGTTCCATGCCACGCTCGCCAACCGCGCGCAGTTTTTGCCGTTGATGCTGACGGGAAATATCGGCAAGCTCGGCGCGGGATGTTACACATGGGCGGGCAACTATAAATCCGCGCTCTTTCAGGGGTCGCCCGAGACGGGACCCGGTTTCAAGGGCTGGGTCGCCGAAGACCCGTTCCACATGACCCTCGACGCGAGCGCGCCGGGCAAAGAGATTCACGCGCACGCGTATTCTCGCGACGAGGAACCCGCGTACTGGAATCATTCGGAACGCCCCTTGATCGTCGAGACACCCCGCTATGGGCGCAAAGTGTTTACCGGCAAGACGCATATGCCCACGCCGACCAAAGTGCAGTTCGTCACCAATGTCAATTTGCTCAACAATGCAAAACATCATTACGAGATGATCAAGAACGTCAATCCCAATCTCGAATTGATCATCACCACCGACATCGAGATGACCGCGACGGTCGAATACGCCGATTTTGCGCTGGCGGCAAATTCATGGGCAGAATTCGAGACTCTGGAAATCACCGCGTCCTGTTCGAACCCGTTTCTTCAAATCTGGAAAGGCGGCATCCAACCGCTGTATGACACGCGCGACGATTCGCGCATCCTGGCGGAGGTGGCGCAGGCGATTGGAAAAGAGATTGGAGATTCGAGATTCTCTGATTACTGGAAGTTTATCCACGAAGGCAAACCCGACGTGTATATCCAGCGTCTGCTCGATTCATCGTTGACGACGAGCGGCTACAAGCTGGAGGACATTATGGCGGGCAAGTATGGCGAGCCGGGCGCGGCGCTGATGCTCTTTCGCACCTATCCGCGCGTCCCGTTCTGGGAACAGATTCATGATTCGGTCCCATTCTATACGGCGACAGGACGGCTCGATGCCTACTGCGATATTCCCGAGGCGATCGAGTATGGCGAAAACATGATCTCACACCGCGAAGGACCCGAGGCGACGCCGTATTTGCCGAACGTGATCGTCAGCACCTCGCGGTTTCTCAAACCCGACGATTATGGGATTCCGCAGGATGCGCTCGGTTGGGAAGAACGCACGGTACGCAATATCGCGATGAGTTGGGACAAGGTCAAAGGCACGCAAAACCCGTTATGGGCAAAAGGGTATTCGTTTTACTGTCTCACACCCAAAACGCGGCATCGCGTCCATTCCTCATGGAGCACGGTGGACTGGACGATCATTCTCGATTCGAACTTTGGCGACCCCTACCGGATGGACAAACGGCTGCCTGGACCCGGCGATCATCAACTGCATATCAATCCGCAAGCTGCCAAAGACCTGGGGATCGAGGATGGCGATTACGTCTATCTGGACGCCAACCCCGCCGACCGTCCGTATATCGGCTGGAAACCCGACGACCCATTCTACAAGGTATCGCGCCTGATGCTGCGCGCAAAATACAACCCCGCCTACCCGTATCACATTGTCATGCTCAAACACTCGCCCTTTATGGCAACCGAAAGATCGGTCCGCGCGCACGAGACACGTCCGGACGGTCTGGCAATGTCCGAAGGCACGGGCTACCAGGCGAACCTGCGGTACGGGTCGCAGCAGTCTGTGACGCGCGACTGGTCAATGCCGATGCATCAAACCGATACATTGTTCCACAAACAAAAAACGGGCATGCAGTTTATTTTTGGCGGCGAGGCGGACAATCACGCGCTCAACACGGTGCCCAAGGAGACGCTGGTCAAGGTTACCAAGGCGGAAGACGGCGGACTGGACGGCAAAGGCAAATGGGAAGCGGTAGAAACCGGGTTCACGCCCGGACACGAGAACGAGTTTATGACCAAGTATTTGAGCGGCGGCGCGATCGAGGTGAAACGTCTGGCGTAACAATGCGGCGTAGAGAGTTGATGCCCCATACAAAAAGCACGGACACGAGGTAAAGGCAATGAATGAGAATGAGAATCAGAATTTCAAGTGTGTAAATTGCGAACGCACAGCGCAAGAGGTGCCGCTGGTCCCGATCGTGCACAAGCATGGACAGGCACATATCTGTCCGCAATGTTTGCCGATATTAATTCATCAGCCGCAAAGGTTGGTGGGCAAACTGGCGGGCGCGGAATCGTTAGAGCCGCACGAGCATTGAGGTGAATGATGCCGCACAAAGAAACTGAATCCGATGACCCTCTGGAATTGGTGGGGATGGTCTTGGCCGGCGAGCCGGGAGAGCTGGAGCTGATGGCGGAATGTATCATCGAAGAATATGTGCGTCTGGGTTGGGATGAAAAGCGACTGATGACGATTTTTCGCAGTCCGATGTTTCTGGCGACGCATCGCATTTATCGCCAAAAGGGTGAGCCGTGGGTGCGCGAATTGATTGGGCAGGTCCTGGCAAAATGGGGCGGCTATAAATTTGCGGATATTCTCGTGCGCGAGGCGCCGCCCGCCTGTGCCATCATGGATGAGATGATGCAACCGACGCAGGACGGAGGAGATTATGGCAGAGGTCTATAACTGGCAGCTGGGACGCAAGATGCCCTACCCGTTTCCGGAAGCACATCCGCAAAAACAATTTGCAGCCGTGTTTAATATCAACCGCTGTATCGGGTGTCAGACCTGCACGGGCGCATGCAAGGCAACCTGGACGTTTTCCAAAGGGCAAGAGTATATGTGGTGGAACAACGTCGAGTCCAAACCGTATGGCGGCTATCCGCAGCAGTGGGACATTCGGATCCTGGAACAACTCGACGCGGCACAGCAAGCTGCCGGCACAACTGCCACATGGGACTCGACCGTGACGGGCGACGCCGCGCCCTATGGGGCGTATAACGGGATGACGATCTTTGAAGCCGCGCCGCAAATGCAAAATGTGCTGGGATATTTGCCGCCCGATACGGAATGGCGCGCGCCGAATTTCTATGAAGACACCTCGACCGCGTACAAGGGCGACGATCTCGGCATCAGCACAGAGGGCGCGTCGCTGCCCGAACATCAGACCTGGTTCTTTTATCTTCAGCGGCTGTGCAACCACTGCACGTATCCGGGCTGTCTGGCGGCGTGTCCGCGCCAAGCTATCTACAAGCGCCCCGAAGATGGCATCGTCTTGATTGACCAGGCGCGCTGTCGCGGCTATCGCAAATGTGTCGAGGCGTGTCCGTACAAAAAGAGCATGTTTCGCGGCACCACGCGGACGAGTGAAAAATGTGTGGCGTGTTACCCGCGCGTCGAAGGCGCCGACCCTTTGAGCGATGGCGTGCCGATGGAAACGCGCTGTATGGCAGTTTGTCCGGGCAAGATTCGGATGAATGGGTTGGTGGATATTGCGGCGGATGGCAGTTGGGTCGAGAACCCCAAGCACCCGCTGTATCATCTCGTCAAGGTCGAAAAGGTCGCGCTGCCGCTGTATCCGCAGTTCGGCACCGAGCCGAATATCTATTATATCCCGCCGCGCTGGGCGCCGCGCCCGTATTTGCGCCAGATGTTTGGTCCCGGCGTGGACGAGGCGATTGCGCGATACGCCGCGCCTTCGCGCGAACTGCTGGCGGTCCTGCAGCTTTTCCGCGCGACTCAAAAGATGATCTTTCGTTTCGAGATTGAAGCGGGTCCGCTCGTGCACGAGGTGCCGGTAAACGGCAAGCCGTGGCAAATGTATAACGACACGGTCATCGGATTCGATGCCAAAGACCGCGAAGTCGCGCGTTTGAGCGTGGTCGAGCCGGTACACGAACGACCGACAGCGCGCCTCAATTCGATCTAGGAGACTGGAGTTTGGATGAATTTCCAAGCTCCGGTTGTCAATCCCCATTTTTACCATGTTACCAATTGAAATCACCATTCGCCGCGCGCAAATGTATCGCTTTCTCTCTGACGCGCTGCTTTATCCGACGGACAACTGGCTCGAGGATGTGCCCGCGCTGGAACCTATTTTGCGCGAGTTGGAGAGCCAAGACTCCCCATCGTCACGCGGTACGCTCTTTTTGCCCGAATTTTATTCGCTGTCGCTTGCCGAACTGCAGCTCGAGTATCGTCGCGCGCTGGGCGTGACCGGCTCGTTGTGCTACGAGACCGAGTATGGGCTGCCGCATGAATTTCGGCAGAGCCAGGAGCTGGCGGACATTGCGGGTTTTTATAACGCGTTCGGGTTCCGGGTGGGGGGCCAAGTGCGCGAGCGCCCCGATCATCTCGCAATGGAATTGGAATTCATGTATGTGCTTGCCATCAAGGAGGCGCACGCGGCGGCGGGCAATCCGGGACGCGCCGATGACGCTTCAATCTGTGCCGATGCCCAGCGCAAATTTCTGCGCGATCATCTCGGTCGCTGGGTGAACCTGTTTGCAGAGCGCGTCACAAAAAACACGCCGGACGGCGTGTATCAACAGCTCGCCGCGTTTGCGGTCGCGTTCGTGCGTGCGGACGCGGAGCGGATGGGGGCGGAGGTTCAGGCGCGCTCGCTGACCCAGGTGCTTCCCACTCCGCCGCCCGAGGACCTGGTCTGCGGTGGCTGCCCGGTGATGGAATATGCCGAAACTGCGTATTGAACCGCAATTGCTCGAGACGCTCGTCGCTGCCGAGCTCGACCGCGCAGAACGCGCGGGGGAGCGCGCATTGTTGCGCGACTATCATTCGCTGGCGGACCCGCTCTATGAGCGGCTTGCGCCTGAAGAACGCGAAAATGCCTTTGCGCAGATTCATCTGGTCTGGTTTGACCAGCGTGGGTGGCGTGAATGGTTCGCCGAATTGTGGGCGGAATTTCCCGAACTTGGACGTGCGGAGGGCTTGCTGGTTTTGGCGGCGCGGCACAAACAGGACGAAGGCGCGGTCCTGGGGCGCGACGGCGCGGGCGTATGCCTGCGGGCGCTGCCCGCTCGCTTTGCGGACCGCCAGCGTCTCGCGACGTTCGTACGTCACGAATTTCTGCACGCGAGCGATATGCTCGATCCCGCGTTCGGCTATCGCATCGAGCGTCAGGATACGTTCACAGAGGCAAATGCGCTGGCAGAGCGTTACCGGGCGTTGTGGTGCAGCTATGTGGATGCGCGATTGGCGCGGCGCGGCGTCGAACCGCTCGTGTCCCCGGAGGCACGGCTCCGGGAGCTCAAGCGCGCATTTCCGGCGCTTGCCGTCGAGCAGCTGGCGGCGTTATCCGCGCAAGAGCCAAATGTTGCCCTGACTCATGCGGACTTGATGGAACTGGCGCGCCAGATACCGGACAGCTCCGACCCCGCGCCGCGCCCCGGCACGCGCTGTCCCCTGTGCAGATTCCCGACGTTCGAGTGGGCAAAAGAGATCGCGCCCGAGACGGTAAACGCGATCCAAAGCGATTTTCGCGGTTGGAATGTCCGGCAGGGCGCGTGTGCGCGCTGCGTCGAACGGTACGAGTTATGCCAAGCTTGATTTGGCGCGTGCTTGGTTTTTGGCAAGCCGATCCACAAGATGGAGCGAATTCAATGCACAAGCGAAATATAGTCCTCTTTGTCGGTATTGTTCTTGGCGCCCTTGCGCTCTTGTTTTTCAACATTCCCATCGCGAGTTCGCAAGGAGCAACGCTGGTCGCGGCGCGCGTGACCGAGCCGCTGCCGCTCAAGGACCCCACCGCCGCATTGTGGCAAACGGCGACGCCGCTCGAGGTGCCGTTGAGCGCGCAAGCGGTTGCCGCGCCCGTCCTGCTCGAAACGAACGTCAAAGCCGTCACTGCGCGGGCGCTGTATAACGATTCACAGTTGGCAATCCTGGTCGAATGGAACGACACGACGCAGAATGACTCGATGGTGCGGGTCCAGGATTTTCGAGATGCGGTAGCGGTGCAATTTCCGATTGGCGATCAGCCGCTGTTTATCTGTATGGGGCAGGTGGGCGGCAATGTCAATATCTGGCAGTGGAAAGCGGACTGGCAAAAGGATTCGACGGCATGGCAGGATATGCAAACGGCGTATCCCAACATGAACGTGGACCAGTATCCGTTTGCGCGCGTGGCGATGCCCGCGCCCTCCGAGTATGACGACCCCAACTATGTGCCCGCGTTTGCGGCAAACAATCTGTTTGCGATGCCGCGCGTCTCGCCGGTTGAGAATCTCGTCGCGGGGGGGTACGGCACCTTGACGTCACAGCCGCCTGCCGGGCAGATCGTCGGGGGCTTTGGCGCATGGGATAATAACACCTGGCGAGTGATTTTTACGCGCGACCTTGCCACAACGGGCGCGGACAATGTGAGTTTTGATCCGGCGAAACTGTATCCTATCGCGTTTGCCGCGTGGGACGGCGCAAACGGCGAACGGAACGGACAAAAATCTGCGTCACAGTGGGCAAATCTGCAATTTGAAGGGGCGGTGGCGCAAGCGACACAGCCCACAAGCCCGGAGGTAACCGTCACGGAACCGGCGATGCGTATCGTCGAGCCGGGGACGCCGCCCGATACTACATCCACCCTCGTCGTATTCATCATTCTCGGCGGCTTGACGCTGCTCGCCGCGCTGGTGTTAAAGGCGCGGGGGAATTGGGAATGAGCGCGTCGTTTTCACACTCTCTGAGTTTGCAGCGCAGGCGGTTGTCACACGCAATCACACGTCTGATCCCGGACAGGGCGCATGACGACCTGCAAACGCTGCCGCGCGCAGAGGCGCGGACGGATGCGGACGACTCGCTCGCTTATCCGCCGCTTTTGCGCTGGCTCGTCGCGGCTGCGGTTGTCGAATGGCTGGTCGGGCGAACGCTCACGCGCGGCGCGCATTTTATCCCCAAGACCTCGCCGATACTCGAACTCTATCAGGGGCTGGCGCTGCTCGGGCAGTTTGCGTTCACGCTCACCGGAGTGTTGGCGCTTGGCGTTTTGGGCTGGATCGCGTGGCGCACCCGCGCCGAGTGGCGCGGCGTTTTCTCGGGTCTGATTGTCCTCCTCCTCAGCGTCAGTGTGCTGTTTGTGTTTGTTGCGCCCTCGGCTTGGATGGGCGCGGCGTATCATATCGCGACGTTGAGTGTGCTGGGACTGATTGCCATCCGAGCAGTTCAGAACCGTCGTCCGCTTGTATGGATCGCTCCGGCGGCGGCGCTAATGATCGGAGAGCTGTATTGGCTGAGCGGCGCAGCGGCGAACGCGCTGCAGCTGCAAACGGTGATGCCGTGGCATTCCGCGCTATTCAACGCGGGCGAATTGATCGTTGTGGCGGCAGCATTTATCTTTTGGTGGTGTCTGGGACGGCGCCGCGCGAGCGTCCCGATGTATTTGGCAGCTGCAATGCCGGCTTTGGTGTTTGTGGCTGCATATTGGCGCGGTCCCGCGCTCACCGGAATTGTGGCGATGTGGTCGCTCGGAATCTCGTTGTATCTGCCGTGGGCGCTGTATGCTCTGGCGGCGTGGCTGATGGGTGCGACCCTATTGGCAATGTGGCGCGACCGTGACCCGCGCGTATGGGCGCTCTTGTTGTTGATTGCGGCAGGTTATGCGCCGGCGTTGACGACGCACCTGTTTCTCGCCCTCATCGCTCTTTGGTTGTTGACCCGCCCCGACGCGGAGGAGCTGCATGCAAACATTGGCTGAGCTTTTACAGGCGAGCGCGGCGCTGCACTCGCATCTGTGCCCCCGTCAGGTTCTCGGCGTCAGAATGGGGCTGCTTGCCGGACGCTTGCTGGAGCTCGAACTCCCGCGCACGGACAAACGTCTGCTCGCGATCATCGAGACAGATGGTTGTGCGGCGGATGGAATTACGGTCGCGACGGGATGTCGCATCGGCAAACGCACCATGCGATTCGAGGACCGGGGCAAGGTCGCGGCGACGTTTGTGGACACGCATACCGAACGCGCGGTGCGGATCGCGCCGCGCAGCGAGTCGCGGGCGCTGGCACAAGAATATGCGCCGGACGCCGCGAATCACTGGCAGGCGCAACTCGCCGCCTATCAAGAAATCCCCAATCCATTGTTGTTTGTCTGGCAGCCCGTCGCCCTCACGACGGCGGTCCAGACGCTGGTTGGCGCGGAGGGTGTGCGCGTCCAGTGTGATGTTTGCGGCGAAGAGATTATCAACGGTCGTCAAGTCGCCCACCAGGACCGGATCGTGTGCCGCAGCTGCGCGGGCGATGTTTATTATCTTGCGCTCCCTGCCGTAACTCTATCCCCCACGCCCGGAACGACAATTTAATTTTGAATTGTGCTATGATTGCCCCGTTCATCGAGTGATCTCATGACGCGGCAAAGGCAGCAATCGTGACCCCGAGATATTTGGGAATTCGTTTGCTCGGCGATTTTCGCGTGACCGATGGCGAAACGCCGGTCACCGGAATCAAGACCGCGCGTCTGCAAGCTTTGTTCGCGTATCTCGTCCTCCATCGCGACGCGTCACAGCTGCGCCGTCATCTTGCGTTCGTCCTCTGGCCCGATTCCACCAAAGCGCAAGCGCGCACCAACCTCCGCAAGCTCTTGCCAATACTGTTCGCTCGATTTCGGAAATTTGGGTTCCTATGAGCCACAGTCGCCGTATTTGGTTGTTTGGCGCCCTCCGCGTCGCGGACCACGAACATCCTCTATTAGTGTCTGGCAGCCGAGTCGCAAGTCTGCTCGTGTATCTCGTGCTGCATCCCCACACCCTGCACCCGCGCGAAGCTCTTACCGAGCTGCTCTCGCCGGACGCGCCGCCCGAACGCGCAAGGCGCAATTTTTCTGACGCGCTCTACCGTTTGCGCCAGACGCTCGGACCGGATTGGCTCGGGGTGGACGCGGACCGCGTGGGCTTGCGCCCGGACGACGCGCTGTGGGTGGATGTGTGGGAGTTTGAACGGCTCGCCGCACAAGGTGAGCGCGGTTTGGGTGCGTCGTCGCGCACGCGCCCCGCCCAAAATCTGTCGCGTGACGATGTGTCATCACTCGAACAAGCCGCGGCGCTGTACACGGGCGACCTCCTACCCGAAATTTATGACGACTGGATTCTGTTGCCGCGTCTCGCCCTGCAAGAAAAATATTTCGCGCTCCTCGAGACTTGCGCGGCGGCGCTGGAAACGCAAAACGATTTGCCGCGCGCGCTTTCGTACGCGCGGCAGCTGATCACCGTGGACCCCTTGCGCGAATCGGGGCACCAAACGTACTTGCGTCTGTTGGGACGACTCAACCGCCGCGCCCAAGCTTTCGCCCATTACGATTACGTGCGCCAATTGTTCCAGAGCGAACTTGGCGTCGAACCGTTAGCAGAGACAGGGGCGCTGGTTGAAGCGATGCGGCGCGAAGCCGAAACTGCCCCCAGCGTATCACCTCTCTTGGAACAGACGCGTTTTGTCGGCAGGGTGTTCGAACGCGGCTTGGGCGTGGAGCGCATCGAACAAGTCATGGTCAGACGCGGTGGCTTGTTGTGCATCGAGGGTGAAGCGGGGATGGGCAAGAGTCGGCTGCTGCGCGAATTGGCATCAAGCGCGCGCTGGCGCGGCGCGGCGACAACTTTTGGGCGCGCGAGCGAGTATCCCGACGCAACGCCTTTTTCTCCCCTTGCCGCCGCGCTGGAGCCGCTCGTGCGCGGCGCGCGGGCGGCGCATCTGCAGAATCTCTTGCCCGCAGAAACTCTCGCCGCGTTGACGTTATTCCACGAACCGTGGCGCAATCTGGCTGCGCTCCCCGAACTTCCGCCCGAGGCAGCGCGCCAGCGTTTCCATCAGCATTTCGTCACCTTGATGCAAACGCTGGCGCAGTTCGCGCCGCTCGTCTTGATGCTCGACGATATGCACTGGGCGGACGAGGCGCTGTGGGACCTGCTGGACGCGCTCACATCTCACTTGAGCGCCTGTCCACTCTTGTTGTTCCTCGCCTATCGCCGGCCCGGCATCGAGAAAAATCCGGGGTGGAAATTCTTGCAGTGTTGGGAGCGCGGGGGGTATCTTCAGCCGGTCCGGCTCGACCCGCTGAACGCGCCGGACGTGGCGCAACTCTTGCCTGAAGCGGAACGCGCTGACGCGGCGCGCGTGGTCGCGCTGACCGCGGGCAATCCGTTTTATGTCGGGGAATATCTGTCCCGTCGAGACCCCTTCGAAACGCGCATTGCCGCCTTGTCCGAGTCGGCGCGCGCGACTCTCAAAGCGGCGGCGGCGCTAGGCGACCAGGTTCCTTTTCGCGTGTGGGCAATGGTTACAGGAGAATCGCCGCTTGCGCTGGCGGCGGCGAGCGAAGAACTGACCGCGAAATATTTGCTCCAGCCGACGGAAACGGGCTATGCGTTTACGCACGATGTCATCCACACCGCAGTGTACGAATTGATCGAACCCGCGCAACGGCAGAGCTTGCACGCGCGCGCCGCGCGCGCATTAGCCGCGCTCGAGCCAGAAAATCTGCGCGCGCGCGCGTTTCAATCTGACCGGGCTGGCGCGAATGCGCAAGCCGCCGCGCTGTATCGTCAGGTGGGCGCGCAGGCAATGGCGCAGTTTGCCTTTCGTGAAGCGCAGCACGCGCTCGAGCGCGCGCTGGCGCTGACCCCTGCCGGCGCAAACAAGGAACGCATGTCTCTCCTGCTCGAACTCATTCGCGCGTATGACGTTACGGGCGACCGTGAGCCGCAGGCGCGCGCGATTGACGACGCGCTGCAGCATCTCGACGCGCTGCGCGATTCGACTGCGCAGACGCGCGTCTTGTTGGCAGCCGGTGATTTGGCGACCAAAACCGGGCAGCACGAGAAAGCCTCCGCGTTTCTCAATGACGCGCTCGCGCGGGCGCGCCGCGCCGCGAACCTAGAGCAGCAGGCCGAGATTTTGATTCAACTTGGCGACCTGCAAGTGCGTACCGGCGATGTCCATGCTGCCAAGCAAAACTACGGTCAAGGGTTAGACTTGGCGCGGCAGTGCGGCAGCCGCGTTCAGGAAGCTCTGGGGTTGGATGGGTTGGGTTTCGTGCTGCCTGCCGTGGGTGGTTCGCCTGAACAGGCGGAAAGGTATCTTTTGGAAGCGCTTCAAGTGCGCCGCGCGAGCGGCGACCGTTTTGGCGAGGCGCGTTCGTTGGCAAACTTGCTGGCGTTTCTGCAAACGAGCGGCGCGTTCGACCGCGTGATGGAATTGAGCGAGCAAGCCCTGGCGGCGAACGAGGCGATTGGCTATCGCCTCGGCGCGGCGGTGGTGCGCGCGGCGCAGGGACTGGCCGCGTGCGCGCTCGGTGATTTCGATACCGCACGCTCCCTCATCTCTGCGGCGGTTGAGCCCCTCCGTTCGATGGCTGATTTGGACGGCGTCGCCGTCTATACGACGAGTCTGGGACAGGTGGCGGAACGCGAAGGCAAACTGGAAGAAGCCGAGGCGCATTTCGAGACTGCGCTGGCTCTGGCGCAAAGCCACGGCGCGCTGCTCTATGCGGCTCTTGCTCAGCAAGACCTCGGCGCGTTGCGCATCCGTCAAGAGCGGAGCGCGGAGGCGGTCCCGATGCTCGAACGCGCGCGGGCGCTGTTTGAAGAGAATGGCGATCTGCCCAACTTGTGGCGCAGCCACGCACTGTTGGGTCTGGCGGTCTTGAATTCGGGCGCTCACGCGCGGGCGGCGCGGTTGGCGGACGAGGCGTGGCGCGATTTTCAAACGCGTGCGCCCGGCGGCGAAGACCCTCAATATGGACTGTGGGCGTTGTATCGTCTGCTCGATGGCCTGGGGCGCGGCGACGACGCGGGCCGCGTCCTTTCCGCGGCTTTTGCGGTGCTGCAGCGACAGGCGCGGATTCTCCACGATGACCAGATGCGCCGCCGCTTTTTCGAGCGCGTGCCCGTTAATCGTGCCATCAGCGCAGCATATTTTGACATGTTTGGGCGCGCGAGGACGCAGACGGTGGCGCTGGCGCGCAAGACCGCACCATTGGGGCGCACGCTCGCGCGTGAGGAACGCGTCGAGGTGGTCTGGACGGTGGCTGCTCCCGAAGACGAGACATTCGACGCCAAGACCGCGCGGCGGCGCTATCGCCTATGCCGCCTGTTGGCGGAAGCGCAAGCACAAAACGCCGCGCCGACGGATGACGACCTCGCTCGCGCCCTCGGCGTGAGCCGCCACACGATTCTCCGGGACATGCGAGCCCTCGCGCAAACCGAGCAAGCCGCGACCACGCGGCGGCGCAAAATGAAGCGTCATCAGTGAATCCTCCACTGACGCGTCAGCTTGCTCCATTCGCGCAAGCGCATTTCATTTTGCTACAAAAGTCGGTTGTTCCATCTCTCACGACGAGAGTCGAATGAGAGCGCTATGCTATTATCACGCCAATCATCGTGCGTGAACAATCCTTTTCTTTCATCCTCAAAATCAGCGTACTCGACACGAGTCAGGACTCGACGCGCGAGCCTGTCCTAAGCGCAGCCGAAGGAATGGTTCTGCGCGGCTCGCTGCGCCAGGTTGGCTTGGAGCAGCCCCGTCACTTTGTCTCGTTCGAACGGCTCGTCGAGATTTTGCAGGAAACTATGACGTTGCCCGCGCCTCCCGTTCCGCCCGCGCAACCCCACACGGAACAAGCCCCGCCAACAGGGTGACAACAATTCGAAAGGAGAATTTCTATAGCGCAGCCTAACGAAATATGTTCAACTCGTTACAGGTCTATGATTATTCTCACAGGAGGTGAGCCATGTCAGCAGAATCTACGCGCGAGACCATGACCAGGTATTTCGACTCGGAACACTCGGACGCGAGTATGCTCGCGGACGACGTCGTGTTCACGATCATGGGCACGGGCCAGGAGCATCACGGCAGAGAGGGCGTCCTGGGAATGCTCAATTACTTTTATCACATCGCCTTTGACGCCACCGCAACCACCCGCACCCTGCTCTTTGGTGAGCACAACGCTATGGTCGAGGGTGACTTTGTCGGCAAGCACATTGGCGAATTCGCCGGGATTCCTGCCACCAACAAAGACGTGCGCGTGCCATTGTGCGTGGTCTATGACCTCGAAAATGACCAAATCAAACGCGGGCGGGTCTATTTCGAGATGCCCGCGCTGCTCCAGCAGCTTGGGCTGCGTTGACTTTCACGCAACGCGCAAACACCTGCCCGCTCACCGGCCGAGCCACCGCGACACCGGTGAGCGCGGCGCGCGCATATCGCAATTTTCACTTGGACCAGAACTATGACAACCCACCAGGCGGAATGGCAAGACACTCTTGTTCATCTTTTCGCCCTCGCCGCGCGGCTGGAAGGTGAAGGGCAATACAATCTCGCCAAGCTGACGCGAGCGGCGGCAGACTCATCATGTCGCCGCGAAACGTATCCGCTCGACATTCACGGCGACACGGACAAACTGACCGTCGAAGTTCGCAAAGCGATTGACGCGTTGTCTCGCCTGAACATGAGCGCGGATTTGCTCTCGGCGTTGAAACAGGGCGCAGAGTTCATGGCGCAAGGAAAACTCTCACCTATCACCGTCACGCCGCATCCGTACGTTTGCCGCGCGTGCGGATACATCGCGCTTGCTCCGCCCACCGAGCCATGTCCCACCTGCGGCGCATGGGCAGAGACGTTTCAAAAGTTCATGCCCAATTACTGGTTCGACGCGCTCGAACCTGAAGCGGCGCGGGAACGCCTCCGTCAAACGCCACTCGTTGTGGAAAAACTGATCGCGGGATTGTCCGATGATGTGATGAATCAACCCGCGTCCGA
Source organism: Anaerolineae bacterium (assembly GCA_020851635.1). Lineage (GTDB taxonomy): Bacteria > Chloroflexota > Anaerolineae > UBA4142 > SHND01 > SHND01. Next base: position 12,508 of record JADZCJ010000124.1, on the reverse strand, counting down.
TGGCGGTTGGGCGATCCGCAACACGCTGAGCCATCTGCGCGACGCGCAAGGCGTGCTCGATTTCCGCGTGGACTTGTTCCTCAAAGAGGCGCATCCCATCCTTGAATCGAAAGCCGTCTTTGCGTGGGCAAAAAATGAATCGAAACGTCCGCCCTCGGCGCGCGACATTTTTGAGACCTATCGCGCCTCGCGCGCAGAGACGCTCCGCAAATTGGAATCGTTTGCCTCGTCCGATTGGCAGCGCACAGGCGAGCATGAAGAATTCGGCACGGTGACTCTCCGCCAGCAGGTCAGTTACTTTGCCGCACATGAACCGACGCATCTTTCGCAGATACGGGCGTTGACGAGGTGACGATGCGTAGTTGGCGCGTGAAGCGTCTAACGCCAACACTAACGCCATGAAGGATTCTCGATTACATCTTACACCTCCCAACACTCGCGAACGGAGACGACAAATGAAACAATTTCTCTTTTCCATCGCGCTGCTTGCGGCGCTGCTGACCGTATCAAGTGGCGGACCGCGCGAACCCGCGTCTGTCGCGGCGAGCGGGCAAGCGAACCCGTCCGCCAAACCCCGCTACACCGTCACCGACCTGGGAACGCTGGGCGATGCTTTCAGCCAGGCCGATGGAATTAACGAACACGGCCAGGTGGTGGGCAAGTCCACCTTCGCATCCACCTTGTACCACGCCTTTTTATGGGACGACGGGACGATGACAGGCCTGGGGACACTACCAGATACGGAGCGAAGCTTTGCTATGGAAATCAACGACGCGGGTCAGGTAGTCGGTGCTTCGCTGCACATTGACAACAACAGTGTTGGCTATTACAGCGCTTTCCTTTGGCAGAATGGTGGGATGCAGCCCCTTGGCACCTTTGGAGGGCCTCAGAGTGTGGCGGAGGCGATCAACAACTTCGGCCAGGTGGTGGGGTCGGCAGAAATCACAGGTCCGCCTGCACGGTATCACGCCTTCTTGTGGCAGAACGGCGCCATGCAAGACCTGGGCACCCTGGGTGGGGCCCAGAGTTCGGCATTGGACATCAATGACGTCGGTGAGATAGTCGGCCAGGCATCGACAGCCAGTCCTACGCAAAGCCATGCTTTTCTTTGGCAGAACGGAACGATGCAAGATTTGGGGGGCGGTGATAGCAGTTCGGCACAGGCAATCAACAATGCAAGGCAAGTGGTCGGAGTATCGGATGGCCGCGCCTTCCTGTGGGAAAACGGCGTGATGCAAGATCTGGACACCCTGGGAGGCGACACCAGCGTTGCCTTCGACATCAACGACGCCGGGCAAGTGGTCGGCAGCGCCAAGGTGGACGGCAGCCGCGCCTTTCTATGGGAGGACAACCAGATGAAGGACCTCAACACCCTGATACCCGCCGGCTCCGGTTGGATGTTGCGCGTGGCGCATGCCATCAACGAAAAAGGTCAGATCGCAGGTTGGGGTCATGTCGGGGGTCAGGCGCATGCTTTTCTACTCACACCTCGCCTGCCGGTGCTGATCATCCCAGGGATTGCTGGCACCTACGCCGCCAATGCCGGCAGCGACATCGGCTGGCTGACCCAGCGCGGCGTGCAGCCTTCCGAGCTGCAAGTCGATCCCTTGGGGCGCGTCTACCACGACCTGATCCAGACGCTGAAGAACGTGGGCTATGTTGAGGGCAAAGACCTCTTTGTGGTCAAGTACGATTGGCGGCTCATGCCCGGTCCGCTCGATGGCAATTTCGATGGTCACATTAACGGGCTTGATGCCTCAACCCTGGCTGACAATCAGTTCAATTACGCCGTGGATTACCTGGGTTATTACCTGCGCCAGGCTGCCGAAGCCTACCGGACCGAATACGGGGGCGCATTGCCGCAAGTGAACATCATTGCCCATAGCACCGGCGGTCTGGTAGCCCGCGCCTACATCCAGAGCGGCGCCTACGGCGACGAGTACGATGCGGTCAACCATTACGACCTGCCCGAGGTAGACCAGTTCATCATGATCGGCGTCCCCAACCGAGGCGCATCCAAAGCCTGGAATCCGCTGCACGACAACTGGATTGCTGACGTTGCGTACCGCGCTGTGTTGAGCAAAATCATCAACCGCGCCTATCAAAAGGTGCTTGCGGGCCAAGTGATTCAAGGACCAGACTATAACATTGACCGCGCCTCCATTACGGTCAATGGCAGTCCGAGTCCCACGCTCTTTATCGAAAAATATGTGCCAACATTGCGCGCACTGTTGGCGACGTACGATTTCATTAATTTTGGCAGCGGGTATGTCACGCTGAATAATGACCCGGCTCAACGCAACGATACGATTCTGGATTTGAACGCCGGACTTGACCTGTCGCCTAGCGGGGATTCGAATTCCTTTGCCAGCCAAACCGAGACAACCGTCATTTGCGGCGCCAGCGGAACCACAGCCAATCTGGTTATGGAGCGCACCGGCACGGCGGCAAACGATGTGCTGCTGCCTTTCACAGACTTTTTCGCCAACGATGCAAGCGCGACGGATGAGTGGTTTGAAGACCTGTGGCTGGCAAATGGCGGCGACAAAACCGTGCCGCTGGAATCTTGCCAGGAGCAATTCCTTGGGGATGCGCGCATTGACATACGCCTGTTCACAGGCGCCAGTGCGGACCACACCGGGCTGATGTCCAACGTGGATGTGCAAAGCGCCATTCTCGACATTCTCAAGGTCAAGTATCAAGCACAGAATATTTCCACTGGGACAGGCGCAAGTCTGGTGAACGCGATTTCTGTGATAAGCGACCCAGCCGAAACAATCTTGGTGGATGGTCAAGGTCGCCGCCTGGGGTACAGCCAGGCAACCGGCGTTCTGACCGAAATTCCCGGCAGCGTCTGGTTTGGCGAGGCGGACGGCTTTGGATTTTCCAGCGGAACGGTTGTGGAACCGCTTCGACTGGACCTGACCGGGCTGGGAGAGGATCACTATGTGATGGCGTCTGTGGAACTTGCGGGCAAGCCCGCCGGGGGCGCGGTCAGCAGCGGTTATCTCGCGGCGGGTGAGACAAAAACTACTCCGATTTCATTGACAAGCTGTACTGCCAAGCCCGCCAAGCCGACGCTGATGCTGCCCAAGGATGGCAAGACGGTCAAAAAGCGCAAGGTGTGGTTGGACTGGGGCGAGAGCGGGTGCGCCGATTCGTATCGGGTGCTGGTGCGCGAGGGAGGACCGCAGGGGCGCAAGGTGGAAAAGGTGAAAAACCTGCCCGACACGATCCACCGGACGGATGCGCTGACGCGCGGACAGACCTACTACTGGCGCGCGAGCGCGTGCAATTCAATCGGCTGCACCAAGTCGGCGTGGCGGAGTTTCACGATCAAACCGTGAGGACTTATTGAACGGAGACGTGACTACTCTGGTGTCATTTCGAGCAGAGCGAGAAATGACAGATGGACTGAGTAGTTACACGGAGACAACAAATGAAACAAATCCTCTTTTCCATCGCGCTGCTGGCGGCGCTGCTAACTATATCAAATGCAGGACCGCGCGAACCGGCGGTAGTATCGGCGAGTGGGTTGGCAAGCCCGCCCGCCAAACCCCGCTACACCGTCACCGACGTGGGCACACTGGGCGGCGCCAGCGAGGCGTTTGCCATCAGCGAGAACGGCAAGGTGGCCGGCATGTACACGCCCGGCGCTTACGAACAAGCGTTCCTCTGGGAAGATGGGGTGATGCAGGGGCTGGGCACCTTGGGCGGCGCCAGGAGTCAGGCGCGCGGCGTCAACGATGCCGGACAGGTGGTCGGGTATTCCCTAAAGAGCAGCGGCTACAATCATGCCTTTCTATGGCAAAACGGCACGATGATAGACCTGGGCACGCTCAGCGGCGGCGAGATCAGCATGGCATTTGCCATCAATAACGCGGGCCAGGTCGTGGGGCAATCAGACACCGCCGCCTACAAATGGCACGCCTTTCGGTGGAGCGGCGGCATGACGGATCTGGGTGCTCTGGGCGGCGGCCACAGCTTTGGCTATGGCATCAACGAAAGTGGGGCTGCGGTGGGCGCGTCGACTATCGGCGTCTCTCCGGACATCACCGATCACGCCACTCGGTGGAGCGGCGGGATGCAAGACCTGGGCACGGGCGGTTGGGCGCACAGTAGGGCCTACGGCATGAACGACAACGGGCAGGTGGTCGGCCGCTTAGCGCTGGACGGTTACCCGGTCACCATTGGCGCCTTCCTGTATAACGGCGGGATGCAAAGCTTGGGCGGAACCCAAAGCATCGCCTGGGACATTAACAACGACGGGCTGATTGTCGGCGAGTCGGACGGGCAAGCCATCCTGTGGGAAGACGGGCAGATGAAGAACCTGAACAGTCTGATTGACCCCACTTCGGGCTGGACTCTGCAATCGGCCCGCGCCATCAACGATAAGGGATACATTGTGGGTAAGGGCTCCTTCAACGGCGCGACGCGCGCCTTTCTGCTCAAGCCGAGCGCCTATTACTGGGTCAACCCCAACGGCGGGGCGTGGCATCTGGCTACCAACTGGGATCCGCAAGGCGACCCCGGCGATGGCGATACCGTCGTCTTTGACCTGAACGGACAGTATTCGGTGGATGTCAGCGCGATGGCTTCCAGCAATCAGAAACTGGCGCCAAACGCTTCGCGCGTTGACCGTGTAATCGTCGCTTCCAACGGCTTTGTCTATCTCAACAATATGAATCTGAATATGGTGTCCGATTCGACCACGGATCCCTCCTTACAAGTGAATGACGGGGGTACAGCCGCTGTCAATTCCGGCACAGCCACCTTCTCCCATGCCGTCATCGGCGGGAAACCTCCGACGGACCCTTTCAACCCACCCCTGGCCCGTTTGCAGGTGTTGAGCAGCGGCGCCAGTCTGGCTGGCACAGGCCGCCTGACCGTCGGCGAGGAAGGGCGGGGCGAACTGTTTGTGACAGCCGGCGGGCAGTTGACCAGCGCCGAGTCCCGTTTGGGCGTGATCAGTGAGGGTATCGCCGATGTGGGCGGTGACGGCAGTCTATGGGACACGGGGAATCTCGCCGTTGGTTACGTGGTCAGCGGCACAATGGAAGTCAAGATGGGCGGCCGGGTGAACTCTAACTCTGGCTATGTGGCTTTTGGCGCGGACAGCAAAAACTCCCAGGTGTTGGTGGAGGGGGTGCATCCCGGCACGGGACAGGCCTCGATGTGGGCGCTCCTGGGCGATCTGGTCATCGGGCAGGGGGCGTTCGGCTATGCCGAGGCAGAGAACGGCGGCGATATCTACGTCACCCAGGACGTGCGGATCATGAACGGCAGCCTCTGGATTGTAAACGGCAACGCCAACGGCGACCCTTCCGACCTGGATGTGTTGGGCAATGTCTTTATCGGTGGATATGGCAGTCGATCCTTCCTGGGGGTCACGAAAGAGGCAGAGGTCGACATTGACGGCAATCTGATTATCGGCCAGGATGGCGTCGGCACTTTCGTTATGTTGGGCGCGCCGGGGGGTGGGCCGACCCGCTTGGAAGCAGTTCACTCACTGGCGGGACTCTGCGCGATCGGCCGTACGTATGATGGCAACGCGACCGTTGGCGCATACAGTATGCTGCGCTGCCAGACCCTGGAACTGGGGCAGGCTGGCACAGGCACATTTGGCACAGGTACGCTCATTGTGAATGGCGGCTTTGTGCGCGTGCTGGATGTTTTGCGGGTCGGGGCGGGGACAGTGGGCAGCGGCGGCCCGGGCTGGCTAGAGATGTCGTGGGATGGGAACGAAGCGGTGGTTGCGACGAACGGGACATACATCGCGCCCAACGGCGGGATCCTCGGCGACGGCAAGCTGTATGTGGGCGCTCTGGGGCTTACCATTGATGGGGTCTTGTCCCCCGGCATTATCGTGTCCTTTCCACCCGCTCCTCCGGTCGCCGGAGGCGAATCCATCGCTCAGACGCAAGACGTGACGGGAACGCTTATAGTGTCCGGCACATTGACGATGGGTCCCACCGGTCGGGTGGAGATTCCGGTGACGGGCAAGAATGTAGGTCAATACGGCAGTTTGGGGGTCACTGACGCGGCTGCGCTGGACGGCGTGATCGCCCTCAAGTTTAGCCAGGGCTTTGCGCCGAAACAGGGCGACACGTTCACGTTTCTCGACATCGGAGGCGCGGTCACGGGCGCGTTCGACAGCGTGGAAATTAGCGGGCTGGAACCGGGTTTTGAATACCAACTCGAGGTCGCGAACGGCCAAGTGACGCTGGAAGCGCTCAATGACGGCGTGCCGACGGGAGGGGGCTGCAACGCCAAACCGACAAAACCGATACTGACGCTGCCCAGGGACGGCAAAAAAATCAAAAAGAAAAAAGTGCTTTTGGACTGGGACGACGTCCCGTGCGCCGACTCGTACCGGGTGTTGGTGCGGTTGGGCAGCAAAAAGGGAACCAAAGTGGTCAAAGAAAAAAACCTGGCGGCTTCGCAATATCAAGCCAAAAAGTTGACGCGAGGGCAGACCTATTATTGGCGGGCGAGCGCGTGCAATACGCATGGGTGCAGCAAATCGGCGTGGCGGAGTTTCACGATCAAACCGTAAAGGTGAATTTTCGAGAGCTGCGAGCGCAAGATATGGGAATTGAAACCAGTCGCGGAGATGCGGCTGGTTTTTGATTTGATCCCGGTTTGCAGGGATGGTCGCGTGAGAAAAGGACCAAAGCAAAACGCATTGACGCGCGCTCCAAACTGTGAAATAATTTCGAGCCCACATCGGCAGCGCAACAACATGAGATTGCGGCGATACAGTTCGTCTTTCTGATCGGCTTGCCGACGCGGTGATTCGGACCGGCGCAGCTCGGCGCATGGCTGGCATGGACGGCGCTGGTTAGCATCCTCGCTGGCGAAGGACAATGGTCAGATCCGGGGTGCTTGTGTTCCGGCGGTCACACCGGACAGCATCCGGTATTTCGATAGATGTCGCCACCTTCCTCACAACGTATCTTTGGTCATTCCTTGCCAGCCGACCTGGTTGATGCCGTCGCCCGCAACACCCACGTTCCGCTGTTGGGCGAGGGCTGGTTCGTGGCCGGCGTCGTTTGGGGTGGTTCGCTGGCCGCGGTCACGTTCGTCCTGTTCGGTTCCGTCTTCTTTCCCGACATGCCGCACAGCGACCCGGCCGCGGTCGGCACAGTCCTGAGGGTCTCGCTGTTCATCGGGTTGGTTGGCGGTCTGGCAGGCCTGGTCGTCCTTCGACGGCTACGTCGCGGCCAGGAGCAGACGCCGCGCGGACCATCGCCTGAACTCTATCGCGCGGTCGCCCTGCACAGAAGACTGGCGGCGGGGCTGATGATACTGCTTGGACTGTCGGGACTATGGCATGCCTGGCTGTTTTCGCCGATGACGCGCGTCCTGGGTAGTCTGGTCTTTGTCATGGCGTTGAGTCTGGGCTTTGTGGCACTGCCGGCGGCGCTGGCGCTGATCGTGGGGCGATCCCAACGTGTCGCGCGCACAGCCCGCGTGCTTGACCGCATCCTGCTATTGGCGATTGGCTTGACGGGCGTGCTGATCACCGCGCCGCCTGTGGCGCGGGCTGAACCCGGCGCCTTTTTTCTGCTCCTGACCCAGGTCCTTGGTCTGCTGGCGTTGCCCTGGGTGGCGCCGCTGCTTGCCGTTGCCCGGATTCACAGCCGCGCGGCGCGCCTTGACTGATGCTGACCTTTTATGGCAGAGCTTTTGGCATCGTTTGCCTGGAGCGGATTCCATGTGGATTGGTGGCAAGAGCTTGGAGGTTTTTTAATAATCCGCGTAAATTAAGCATCCGCGTGAAAAACCTCAAAGGGCACTAACCTACAGATGAATCAGGAATCTGCTCTGGACTATCAGACAGCGCAGGAGTACATTATGCGGCACATCGAGCTTGACGATTTGGTGTCCCAGATTCAGCGCGAATTCAGCTTTCTCGTGGACGAGTTTGCCTTTGCGGCAGGCGCGTCGCGGCGCGCAGGCGATACAACGTCTGTGCAATACGAGCACGTTCATGTGATGATCCAGTTTAGCGTGCGCGGGGGGGAGTGGCAGGCGTTGGCTTGGCCGGTCGGGGCAGATCAGCAAGCCCAGCAGGTCAAGCTAGACGACGTGGTGACGTATCTCAACCAACCGCCGGTCAACTTTGCCGCCGATCAAGCGCAACTGGGTTTGAGCCAAAGCGAGGCGCTCGGCGAACTGGCGCGGCAACTGGCACCCATCACCGGCGACATGCTTGTCCTGTTCGAGCCGGCGCGTTGGTCTGCGGTCTGGGCAGATATCCAGACCGTGCTACACGCGCGGAGTGCAGAACGCTCGCGCCAGTTTATGCAATGGTGGCAGAACAAAAAGAACGCTGTAGGAACGCCCTGACCTTTGGTTCTGATCGCATGCGCTCTTTCACCTCTATTGATCTCGCCTGTTCCTGGCCGGATACTGCCAGGTATCTGCCGCGACACTGGATTACGACGCTGAATCCATATGTTGATCCGGACCGGTCCAGCATCCTTTCAGCGCGGCTGCTGTTCGGCAGCGAGGACCCGACATTGAAAGAATTCCTGTCCTTTGCCGAGCAGATGAGAGTGAGCGAGCCGGGTTCCGGCGGGCTTGGACAGAAAGGCGATAGCGGTCCGCTGTTGCGCACGGTCAGACGTTGGAGCGATTATAGCTTTGCCGATCTACAGACTGCCCCCGTGGCGCAGTTGTTGTTGGACCGAATCATCGCACTGGCGCCACCCCTGAGCCGGATCTATCGTGTGGAAATCGAGCCAACTTTCGATTGTGCGAGTTGCGGTCAGGCGCATCTGCGCCAACAGCAGTCGCTGCGTGTGCGTGACAATGCTGATCCCGAATCCGGTCTGCGCGGCGATTTCTGGCAGCCCGGTGATCAAATTGCTGTCACTGAAAACTACGAAATACTCATTTCAGAACGCCTCTGCCACCTCTGGAAAGAGATGGCAGCGCACGAGTCGCCGCAGTTCTTGCCGGTCGAGCAAGTTGGCGGAAGGCAACCGCTTTGGCAGGCGCCGCCGCAGGGCACGATACGCGTGATGGCGCCTCCCACCCCGCTGCAGGTGCGGGATCGCTGCCCGACGTGCGACCGTCCCTTGACAGTGGCGTTGAACACGGCGTCATCCGACATCGCTTTTGGTCCCGGCCGTCGGACGGTCTATGAAGAGGAAGCGTTGTTGACGCTGAACTGTGCGTCTTTGCCTGTCGGGGACCTGTGGGCAACCGATCTGCATGAGGGACGCGTTCGCGAGCTGACCGAGGTTCTGCAGAGTAACGCCGACAATCCCGATCCTTTTTACATCCGGTCTTGCCGTCCGTTTTGGTTGGTGTCTCAGCGCCTGCTGCGGCTGTTACATGAGCATGTGCCCGGCGGCTGGCGCTGTCAGCCGGTCAACGGATTATCCCGGATGGACAGAGGTTCTCGTTAAGGTGTGGTTGGACCGGGAGGAGAGGGTGTCTCGCAAGGGCGCAAAGTATGGAAATTGAAACCAGTCGCGGGGAGCGGCTGGTTTTTTGTTTTCGAGCAGAACCGGGAGATGATGACGCGAGAGTTGTCTGTAAATCAGATTCCATAGAGCACGGGAAGCAATACCATGATCAAGCCAAAGAGCAAGAGCGTGAGGACTGCGCCGACCCGCAAATAATCCGTCACTTTGTAACCGCCGGGACCCATTACCAGCATATTTATCGGATGTCCGAGCGGTGTCAGGAAGGCCATTGAACTGGCAAGCGCCGCGCCCAGGACAAACGTATAGCCGTTGCTGTGCAGCTGCGCGGCGGCGGCGATGGCAATCGGCGCGAGAATCACAATGGCTGCTTGCCCACCCATTACCTGCGTCAAGAGAATCGTCACCACAAGAATGCTTGCCAGCACGACGAGAGGACCGAATCCGCCGAGCATGGTCACGATCCCGTTGCCGATGTATGCAGCCGCCCCGGTCTTGGTCAAGGCAAGCCCCAGCGGCAGCATACCCGCAATCAAAAAGATGACGCGCCAGTCAATCGCGGCGTATGCCTCATCCATTGTGAGTGCGCCGACCAAAACCATTGCCAACGCGCCGATGAGCATTGCTTCGGCAATCTGAACGACGCCGCTCGCGCTGGCTACAAGCGCCGCCACCATGATGACGGCAGCCCATTTTGCTTTGTGGTGTCGAATCTCTTGCTCGATGGCGCTGCTCAACACAATAAAATCGGGTTCGTTCTGGAGGATTTGGGCGCGCTGGGTCGTGCCCAATACGAGGAGAGCATCGCCGCCTTGCAGGGGCATACTGCCGAGTTCCACCCGGCGCGGGTGTCCTGCGCGCCAGATGGCGACCACGCTCAAGCCATACTTGTCTCGAAATTGAATTTCGCGGAGTGTCTTGCCGATGATGGTGGCGCGGGGTGAAGGCACGATTTCAAAGAGGCGAATGTTTTCACCGCCCAACTCGGCAGGCGGCGTCCGGGCGGTCACTTCGAGACCGCGTGCCCGCAGCGTCTCGAGCTGTTCCTGGCGCGCCTGCAAATAGAGCAAATCCCCTGCGTGCAGGACGGTGGACGGTGGCGGCGCAAGTCGCGCTTTGCCGTTGTGTATGACGGCAATCACATTTATCCCCAATTCCTGTCCCAAACCCGTTTCGGGCAGGGTTTTGCCGACGAGCTGCGACGCGTCGGGCACATGCGCTTCGAACCATCGTTCGCGCAACTCGTAAATATCAGAGAGATGCTCGCGTCCCGCTTGCGTCAGCCGCGTCCAATCGGTTGGGGCGCGCCGCGGCAACAGGCGTCGCCCGACCAAGACCATGTATGCGATTCCGACAAGGACGGCGGGGATGCCGATGGGCGCAAAAGTCAAGAGCGCAAAGGGCGGCAGGTTGTTATCGCGCAGGATAGAACTCGCCAGAATGTTTGATGTGGTCAAGAGCGTTGCCATGCCGCCGAGCAGCGTTCCAAACGCCAGCGGCATCATCAGTTTGGAGGGCGAGAGCTTGTGCTCGCGCGCCACGCCGACGGCAACCGGCAGGAGGACCGCGCCCGCCGCGATATTGTTCATGAACAAAGAGAGAAACGCCGCGGCAGCCATCAACACAATCAGCATTCCGGTCCCCGAAGAACCGCCAAAACGCACAAGCTGTTTGCCCAGATGAGAGGTCACGCCCGTCTTTTGCAAACCCGCCGTGAGGATAAAGATAGCGAGAATGGTGATGACGGCGGAGCGACTGAATCCCGAGAGCGTTTCTTGCGGAGTGAGCACTCGACTGGCGCCGAGCGCTGCCAGCACCAGGAGCGCCACCAAATCAGCGCGCAAAAACTCGGTGACCAGCAGGACAGAAGCGGTCACGAGAACGATCAGGACAAAGATGGCATCAAAGGACACGATAGCTCTTTATATTTTGGCGAGGCGCGCAACGCAGAGACCGATCGCAGAGCACGCATCAGCCGAGCCGATATTCGATATACAGGTCCTCGACGCTGATGTTTTCAGCGTTGCGGGCGGCGTCCCAGGCGGGGTCCCAATCAGCTTTTGAGATGGCGGGGTTGGGTTCACGGAAGGTGGACCAGCCGATATCCGAGCGGAGGACGCGCCCGTTGGTTTTTTCGAGGAGGCGTTTGTAGAGCGCCCTGGCGGGCATTTGCCAGCTCCCTCCTTTTTTTAACGCCACCTTGCGGTCTACCGGAATAAAAGCGGCCAAGTCCTGGCGTGTCATGGCTTCAAGCCCGTTTGTGTTGATGGTGGCGTTGTGGCTCGAATGATGAGCGACCTTGTACAGGACGGTCCGCGCCAACAGATCGTTTGCGCGCACGGTGCGGGTGACACAATCGTTTTCGGTGATTTGAAACTCGAGGTCTTGCCACGAAAGCCAGCTGCCCAGCTGTGCGTCGGCGGGAAAGAGCAGCACGCGTCCATCGGCGATCAATTCGATGGCGAGGACGAGACTGGTGTTGTTGATCATATTGTCGTGTTGGAGGGCAAGGTCCTCGGCGGCGGCGAGCCAGTCACAGTCAATGCGGCGCCACGCTTGGTCCGGTCGGTCGTAGGATTTTAGAAATTGTTTGCGCGCCGAGTGGTTGTCGAGCTCGATGCGGAACACAGGATCGAACGGCAGGTCGGCTTGAAACTGTTCGCGCTCGGACGCGCTCAGCCCCTCGCGGTAACTGTCGAATGATTTGTCAGAACCATTGAACCGTATCCTTTGGGCGAGGTCGGCGCTCTGGCGGCGCGCGAGATGATACAGCTCGGGTGACGAGTGCGTGCCCATGTTGTTGAGTTGGAGGGCGTCGCGCGGCGGACCCAAGACATAAAAGCGCACGCCCGGCAGCGCGGACAATTCCAGCACCTGTCCCGGCGTCAAAAACGCGGGCGGCTGGCGGGCGGGGGGGGTGTTGGAGCGCGCGGTCACATAGTTCATTAGACTTTATCGGAAATAACTTTTGGCGTTACAATTTTCGGAGTCGTCGCTTGCGCTGACGCACGCGCAGATTATGCAAACTACACGCCAATTCCATTGCTACATCCGAAAAGTTAGGCTTGGTG